>NZ_JBJHHG010000016.1:0-151855 GCF_045257065.1 Enterobacter sp. PP-008-ECC_S150
ATATTGACTACTACAACAGCAGAAGAATTAGCCTGAAATTAAAAGGTCTGAGTCCAATTGAATATCGAACCCAGACCTATGTGCCTCGTGTTTAACTGTCCAACTTTTTGGGGTCAGTACAACCCGAGGCTACTCCCTCAACTCCCAACAAGTTGAGAGTAGCCTCTTATTCTTTTTTTGACAAGGAGTAAAAGGCATGACGCCATTAAAAACTGCGTTAGGCATCGTCTTTATTATTTGCCTGACGATAGCGATCTTTACCTTTATTACTCGCGGTAAGTTATGCGAGTTTTCAATAAAGGGTGAACATCAGGAGGTGGCGGCAAAATTAGCCTGCAACGCAGGCTAACCTCTACGGGCGGAACAGCCGTTCCGCCCGGCTTGTAGGATGTTGAGGTCTTAATGCACCCATTTTTTTCTTCCGCCGCCGCGATTATACTGCGCGGCGTGTACCCAGATGATAAGAATCCATGAAACCCATTTTTCTGCTGTTATTCTTTTTAACCTCCCTTGCCCATGCAGATGAGATAGGCAGCCAGTACCTGAAGCAGGCGGAAGCCGGCGATGCCCGTGCCCAGTATTATCTTGCTGATACGTACTTCAGTTCCGGCGACAGCAAGCTGGCCGCGCTGTGGGCCGAAAAAGCTGCAAAAGGCGGCGATGTTGACGCAATGGCGCTGTTGTCGCAAATCCACTTTACGCAGGGCGATTACGCCCAGGCCAAAGCTCTGGCGCAGCAGGCCAATATTGCAGGCAGCAAACGCGGCGCGATTATGCTGGCCCGCGTGCTGGTCAATACTCAGGCCGGTAAAACCGACTATCCTCAGGCCATTAAGCTGCTGCAAACGGCGACCGAAGATATCGACAACGATTCAGCGGTCGATGCGCAAATGCTGCTCGGGCTGATTTATGCCAACGGCGTAGAGGTGGCGCAGGATGATATGCAGGCCGCCTCATGGTTCAAGCGCAGTTCAGCACTTTCACGTACGGGCTACGCCGAGTACTGGGCGGGGATGTTGTTCAGGCAGGGCGAGAAAGGCTTTATCACGCCAAACAAACAGAAAGCCTTGTACTGGTTGAACCTGAGCTGCACTGAAGGGTTTGATACGGGCTGCGAAGAGTTTGATGCGTTGAGCGGGGAATAATCTGCCGGGTGGCGGCTTCGCCTTACCCGGCCTACAAAATCCGTAGGCCCGGTAAGCGCAGCGCCACCGGGCTTTTTACATTACCGATCGGCCGTCTTATCAAAACGACCCAGCACCTCGCGTTCGTACGCCAGCGCCTTTTTACGATCGAATTTATGTTCCCACTTGGCGATAACCAGCACCGCCAGCGCGTTACCCACCACGTTCAGCGCCGTACGCGCCATGTCGAGGATACGGTCTACACCCGCGATAAACGCCAGGCCTTCCAGCGGAATGCCGACGCTGCCCAGCGTCGCCAGCAGCACCACGAACGACACGCCCGGTACGCCTGCGATGCCTTTAGACGTCACCATCAGCGTCAGCACCAGTACGATCTCCTGCCACAGCGACAGGTCAATGCCGTACAGCTGCGCAATAAAGATAGCGGCAATACTCTGGTACAGCGTGGAACCGTCCAGGTTAAAGGAGTAACCGGTCGGCACCACGAAGCTGGTGATCGACGCTGGCGCGCCGTAGGCTTCCATCTTCTCAATAATACGCGGCAGCACGCTCTCTGAGCTTGCCGTGGAGTAGGCCAGAATCAGCTCATCCTTCAGGATACGGATTAGGATCCAGATGCTCAGCCCGCAGAGGCGCGCCACGATGCCCAGCACCACCAGCGCAAAGAACAGGATGGCGAAGTGCACCAGGATCACCAGCTTCGCCAGCGGCCAGAGCGAGGCAAAACCAAAGTTCGCCACGGTGACGGCGATCAGCGCAAACACCCCTACAGGCGCGTAGCGCATCACCATGTGGGTCACTTTAAACATGGTTTCAGAGATAGAGCGGAACACGGTCACCAGCGGTTCGCGGTGCGTTGCCGGCAGTGAAGAGAGCCCCAGGCCAAACAGCACCGAGAAGAAGATAATTGGCAGCATCTCACCTTTCGCCATCGACGCCACGATGTTGGTCGGCACCAGAGAAAGGATTGTGCCCATCAGGCCGTGCGCATGGCTCTGCACGTCAGCGGTCGTACTTTGGTATTTCGAAATATCCACCGTAGCCAGCTGCGACATATCGATCCCGGAACCCGGCTGGAACACGTTCGCCAGGGTAATGCCGAGAACGATCGCAACCGTAGTGATCACTTCGAAATAGATAATGGTTTTCGCACCAATACGGCCAAGCTGCTTCGCGTCG
Organism: Enterobacter sp. PP-008-ECC_S150; assembly: GCF_045257065.1. NCBI lineage: Bacteria > Pseudomonadati > Pseudomonadota > Gammaproteobacteria > Enterobacterales > Enterobacteriaceae > Enterobacter > Enterobacter sp. PP-008-ECC_S150. The sequence continues at coordinate 2,325 of NZ_JBJHHG010000016.1, forward strand.
CCGACGCCCGCAATACCGACCACCAGCGTCGAGATCACAATCGGTACCACGATCATCTTGATCAGATGAATAAAGATATCCCCAGCCGGGGAAAGCAGGTTCGCAATCAGCCATTCGCGGCTGTCGCTGTGATAGTGGAGGTAACTGCCCAGCAGGATGCCCAGCACAAGGGCGATTAAGATCTGCCAGGCCAGGCTCACTTTAACGTTTTTCATAGAAACTGACTTCCTCAATGAAGCGCCTTATTCATCAAAACTGCATGAATATGGGGACATACTGAAAGGGTATGAATTGTGTTGCGTCGATTTATGGGATTTTTTAACGCGGCGTATGAGTATCATTTGCGCGGCATGTTGCGCAAGCCTTAAAGAACGGCCCATTTCACTCGTAAAAGCAACTGTGACGGGAGTTTCTCCTGATTCTGATAAATAACCTTCTGTTATAAAAACGCTTTTTTAAACATAAATGTGAATAATCGTCAGCATAAATTATTTTCCTTCAAAGTTTCATTCGCTCATTTTTCAACCTGTTCAAACAATGCGTGATCTGTAGCCCAAATAATAAACAAAGCTTGTAAAGCCCCTACAATTAACGTTTTAGTGACATATTATTAACATCTTACAAGGAGAAAAAAAGCCATGAGCCAAATACACAAACATGACATTCCCGCTAATATTGCGGACCGTTGCCTGATAAACCCGGAGCAGTACCACGAGAAGTATCAGCAATCTATCACCGCCCCGGATGCCTTCTGGGGTGAGCAGGGCCATATCCTTGACTGGATCAAGCCATATCAGAAGGTGAAGAACACCTCCTTTGCGCCCGGCAATGTCTCCATTAAATGGTATGAAGATGGCACCCTGAACCTGGCGGCAAACTGCCTCGATCGTCACCTTGCCGAGCGCGGGAACGAGACGGCCATCATCTGGGAAGGCGATGACGCCTCGCAGAGCAAGCACATTACCTATAAAGAACTGCACCGCGACGTGTGCCGCTTCGCCAACGTCCTGCTGGAAAAAGGCATTAAAAAAGGCGATGTGGTCGCGATCTATATGCCGATGGTGCCGGAAGCGGCTGTCGCCATGCTGGCCTGCGCGCGTATCGGCGCGATTCACTCTGTTATCTTCGGCGGCTTCTCCCCGGAAGCGGTGGCGGGCCGTATTGTCGATTCCAGTTCAAAACTGGTGATCACCGCCGATGAAGGCGTGCGCGCCGGACGCGGTATCCCCCTGAAGAAAAACGTCGACGAAGCGCTGAAAAACCCGAACGTCAAAACGGTCAGCAACGTCATCGTCCTTAAGCGCACCGGCGGTAAAATCGACTGGCACGAGGGGCGCGACCTGTGGTGGAGCGATCTGATTGAAAAAGCGAGCGACCAGCATCAGCCGGAAGAGATGAACGCTGAAGATCCGCTTTTCATTCTCTATACCTCCGGCTCAACCGGTAAGCCGAAAGGCGTGCTGCACACCACCGGCGGCTATCTGGTTTACGCGGCCACTACCTTCAAATACGTCTTCGACTACCACCCGGGCGACATCTACTGGTGTACCGCCGACGTGGGCTGGGTGACCGGGCACAGCTACCTGCTGTATGGCCCGCTGGCCTGCGGCGCAACCACGCTGATGTTTGAGGGCGTCCCCAACTGGCCGACCCCGGCGCGGATGTGCCAGGTCGTCGACAAGCACCAGGTCAATATTCTTTACACCGCGCCAACGGCGATCCGCGCATTGATGGCGGAAGGTGACAAGGCCATCGAAGGCACCGACCGCTCTTCGTTGCGCATCCTCGGGTCAGTGGGTGAGCCCATTAACCCGGAAGCCTGGGAGTGGTACTGGAAGAAAATCGGCAACGAGAAATGTCCGGTGATGGACACCTGGTGGCAGACCGAAACCGGCGGCTTTATGATCACCCCGATGCCGGGCGCCACGCAGCTGAAAGCCGGCTCGGCAACCCGTCCGTTCTTCGGCGTCCAGCCTGCGCTGGTGGATAACGAAGGCAACCCGCTGGACGGGGCCACCGAAGGTAACCTGGTTATCGTCGACTCCTGGCCGGGCCAGGCGCGGACCCTGTTCGGCGATCACGATCGCTTCGAGCAGACCTACTTCTCGACCTTTAAAAACATGTACTTCAGCGGCGACGGCGCGCGTCGTGATGAAGATGGCTATTACTGGATCACCGGCCGCGTGGACGACGTGCTGAACGTCTCCGGCCACCGTCTGGGCACCGCGGAGATTGAATCGGCCCTGGTATCGCATCCGAAGATTGCCGAAGCCGCCGTTGTTGGGATCCCGCACAACATCAAAGGCCAGGCGATTTACGCCTACGTCACGCTGAATCATGGAGAAGAACCGTCGCCAGAGCTGTACACCGAAGTGCGTAACTGGGTGCGCAAGGAGATTGGCCCGCTGGCGACGCCGGACGTGCTGCACTGGACCGACTCGCTGCCGAAGACCCGCTCCGGCAAAATTATGCGCCGTATTTTGCGCAAAATCGCGGCGGGGGATACCAGCAACCTCGGCGATACCTCAACGCTCGCGGATCCTGGCGTGGTGGACAAACTGCTCGAAGAGAAGCAGGCCATCGCAATGCCATCGTAATCTTTTCTCCCTCTCCCCGTGGGAGAGGGCCGGGGTGAGGGCATCAGACCGCACCTTCCTCCCCTCACCCTAACCCTCTCCCCAAAGGAGAGAGGGGACTAAAAACAAACCAACCTTACCTTTGGAGACTCTGTGATGAATAACGATATTTGTCAGCAGATAGAGAATAGTGCGCACTACAGGGAGCTCGTCGATAAGCGGCAACGGTTTGCCTTCACCCTTTCCATCATCATGCTGATTATCTATGTCGGCTTTATTCTGCTGATCGCCTTTGCACCGCACTGGCTGGGCACCCCGCTGCATGCGGGCACCAGCGTCACGCGCGGCATTCCCATTGGCATTGGCGTGATTGTGTTCTCCTTCCTGCTGACCGGCGTCTACGTCTGGCGCGCGAACGGTGAATTCGATCGTCTTAATAAAGCGGTTCTGCAAGAGGTAAAAGCATCATGAAGCGAGTTCTGACGGCGCTCGCCGCCACCCTCCCCTTTGCCGCCCACGCGGCGGATGCCATTACCGGCGAAGTCCAGCGCCAGCCGACCAACTGGCAGGCGATTATCATGTTCCTGATCTTCGTTCTGCTGACGCTGTACATTACGTACTGGGCGTCGAAACGCGTGCGCTCGCGTAACGATTACTACACCGCCGGGGGCAACATTACCGGCTTCCAGAACGGGCTGGCGATTGCAGGAGATTTTATGTCCGCCGCCTCGTTCCTCGGGATCTCCGCGCTGGTGTACACCTCCGGCTATGACGGCCTGATTTACTCTCTCGGCTTCCTCGTCGGCTGGCCGATCATTCTGTTCCTGATTGCCGAGCGCCTGCGTAACCTGGGCCGCTACACCTTCGCGGACGTCGCATCCTATCGACTGAAGCAGGGACCGATTCGCACCCTCTCCGCCTGCGGCTCGCTGGTGGTGGTGGCGCTGTATCTGATTGCGCAGATGGTGGGCGCGGGTAAACTGATCGAACTGCTGTTCGGCCTCAACTACCACATCGCCGTGGTGCTGGTGGGCGTGCTGATGGTGATGTACGTCCTGTTCGGCGGCATGCTGGCGACCACCTGGGTGCAGATCATCAAAGCCGTCCTGCTGCTGTTCGGCGCCAGCTTTATGGCCTTTATGGTGATGAAGCACGTCGGCTTCAGCTTCAATAACCTGTTCACTGAAGCGATGGCGGTCCATCCGAAAGGAGAAGCGATCATGAGCCCGGGCGGGCTGGTGAAAGACCCAATATCCGCGCTCTCTCTCGGTCTCGGTCTGATGTTTGGTACGGCTGGCCTGCCGCACATCCTGATGCGCTTCTTTACCGTAAGCGACGCGCGTGAAGCACGCAAAAGCGTCTTCTACGCCACCGGCTTCATGGGTTACTTCTACATCCTGACCTTTATCATCGGCTTTGGCGCGATCATGCTGGTGGGGGCGAATCCGGCGTTTAAAGACGCGGCGGGCGCGTTGATTGGCGGTAACAACATGGCGGCGGTGCATCTGGCGGACGCGGTAGGCGGCAACCTGTTCCTCGGCTTTATCTCCGCCGTGGCCTTCGCCACCATTCTGGCGGTGGTTGCGGGGCTGACCCTCGCCGGCGCGTCGGCGGTATCGCATGACCTCTACGCCAACGTCTTCCGCAAGGGCGCGAGCGAGCGCGATGAGCTGAAGGTTTCAAAAATCACCGTGCTGGTGCTGGGCGTCGTGGCGATCCTGCTGGGCATTCTGTTTGAGAAGCAGAACATCGCCTTTATGGTGGGGCTGGCCTTCTCGATTGCGGCAAGCTGCAACTTCCCGATCATCCTGCTCTCCATGTACTGGTCGAAACTGACCACCCGTGGCGCGATGATTGGCGGCTGGCTGGGGCTGCTGACGGCGGTGATCCTGATGATTCTGGGCCCAACGATTTGGGTGCAGATCCTCGGTCACGCTAGCGCCATTTTCCCGTATGAATACCCGGCGCTGTTCTCGATCGCCGTGGCGTTTATCGGCATCTGGTTCTTCTCGGCCACCGACAACTCGCCGGAGGGTAACCTGGAGCGTGAGAAATTCCGCGCCCAGTTTATCCGTTCACAAACCGGCCTGGGCGTTGAGCAGGGCCGCGCGCACTAAGCCTTTCTCCCCGGTCATACCGGCCGGGGAGCTTAAAACATCACCCACGCCACCAGCGGCGCAATCAGGACCATCACTACGCCCGACAGCATCATTACCAGGCTTGCGACAACGCCCTCCTGCTGCCCCAGCTCATAGGAACGTGCCGTGCCCGCGCCGTGCGACGCCGCGCCAAACCCCGCGCCTTTCGCCATCCCTTCCCGAATGGAAAGCCGCAGAAACAGCACGTCGCCCACCGCCATCCCGAAGACGCCCGTCACCACCACAAACAGCGCCACCAGATCCGGCTGCCCGCCGAGCGGTTTTGCCGCGGCCAGCGCAAACGGCGTTGTGACCGAGCGCACCGCCAGGCTGCGCTGGATTTCATCCGAGAGGGTAAACAGCCGGGCCAGCCAGACGGAGCTGCACACGGCGACCACCGTGGCGGTGAGGACGCCAGCGCTGAGCGACATCCAGTGGCGTTTGATGATCGCCAGGTTGTCATAAACGGGCACGGCAAAGGCGATGGTCGCGGGGCCGAGCAGCCACAGCAGCCAGTGGGATTCACCGATGTAGTTTTGCCAGGAGATATGGCCGAAGACCAGCATCATCACCAGCAGGATCGGCGTGAAGACCAGCGGCATCAGCGGCAGGGCATGAAAACGACGATACAGCCGCTTGTTGGCAAAGTAGATCGCCAGCGTCGCCACCAGGCACAGGATGCTGACCTGAAAATTAGTCATGTTTGTGCCTGCTGATTTCAAACCGGTAGACTTTATCCACCACCCAGGCCGTCGCCCCCAGCACCATCAGCGTACTCAGCGCGATAACCGCGAAGATCCGCCAGCCATCCACCATCAGCAGCTGCGCATAGTTCACCACCGCCACCACGGCAGGAACAAAGAACAGCAGCATCTCCGCCAGCAGCCAGCGCGCCCCGGCGCGCACCCAGTTGAGGGGGATCACGCGACAGAGGATGAGCGTCAACATCAGCAGCATCCCGACAAGATTGGCAGGCAGCGGCAGATGCAGCCAGCCGACAAGATATTCGGCGAAAACGAACAGTCCCGCGTAGAGCAGTACCTGAACCGGGACCTGGAGTCGTTGCACAACGGCAGGCGTAACACGGCTTAACGCCACGGCCATGGGGGTTTTCCTCAAAATTGAGACGGAGCGCCAGTATAGAGAGCGCACGTCAGTGAAAGAAATGAATTAAAATCATCAAAGGTATAGTTTCGAGGAATAATCATGGACATAAGAACGCTGCGCTATTTTGTCGAGGTGGTTCGCCAGCAAAGTTTTACCCGCGCAGCGGAGAAGTTGTTCGTTACCCAGCCCACCATCAGCAAGATGCTGAAAAACCTCGAAGATGAACTGAACTGTACCCTGCTGATCCGCGACGGCCGCAAGCTGCTGCTGACCGACACCGGACGCGTGGTGTTCGAACGCGGGCTGGCGATTCTGGCGGAGTTCCGCCAGCTGGAAGCGGAGCTGGGCGATATTAATCATCTGACCAAAGGGGTGCTTCGCCTCGGCATTCCGCCCATGGTCGGCATGATGATGGCCGGGCCGATTAGCCTGTTTCGCCAGCGCTATCCCGGCGTTGAGCTGAAGATTTCGGAGTTTGGTGGCTTAACCGTCCAGCAGGCCGTCACCAACGGCGAACTCGACGTGGCAATGACCGCCCTGCCCGTGGAGGAGGAGAGCGGTCTGGCAACCCTGCCGCTGTTTAGCCATCCGCTTTGCGTCCTGGCGCCACGCTCCGGAGACTGGCTGAAGATTGACTCGGTAAAGCCCGAGCTGCTCGGTGAACATCCCCTGCTGATCTACAACGAAGACTTCGCCTTAAGCCGCCAGCTGATGACGCTGTTTAACCAGCATAACGTGAAGCCGCGCATTGCGGTGCGCAGCGGACAGTGGGATTTTCTGGCGGCGATGGTGCAGGCCGGCGTGGGGATTGCCATTCTGCCGCAGCCGATTTGCGAGCGGCTGGATAAAAACACGCTGCGCTGGATCCCGTTGGAGAGCGAGCTGCACTGGCAGCTGGGGATGATCTGGCGTGAAGGGGTGTATCTGTCGCAGAGCGCGCAGGCGTGGCTGGAGTGCTGTAAGGGGTTTTGGGTGCGGTCTGAATAGCCGGGTGGCGGCTTCGCCTCACCGGGCCTACAGGTTTCGTAGGCCCGGTAAGCGCAGCGCCACCGGGCAAAAAGCTACTGATTCTCTATCAACAACGCTTCCAGCAGGTCCAGATCGTGGAGCAGCTTTTGCAGCGTCTCGTTGCTGATCTGGCGCGTAGCGCGCAGATGGTAAAGCTCGGCACGCTCTGAACGCAGCGCCGCCAGGCGGAACCGGCGCTCCAGGTTCTCCTCCTGCAGCGAGCTTTCCACATCGTTACGCCCGTCCGCGCGGCGGCGCAGGTTACCAATCACGCGGGAACTCACTTCCGTCAGCAGCTGGTTGTCGATGTTCTCTTCCGCATCTGCGGCCAGACGCTCTTCCATTTTCTGGATCGCGACAATCGCCACTTCGGCGGTGGCCGCCCGGGCAATACGCTCCTCTTTATGCTGCTGGGTCGAATCACCGGCATCAATATGCTGAAGTAAAATCGGCAGCATAATCACCCCAACAAACAGGGAGAACAGAATCACGCCCGCCGCCAGGAAGACCAGCTCGTAGCGCGCCGGGAAGACGTCGCCCGTCGGCAGCAGCAGCGGAATCGAGAGCACACCGGCAAGGGTGATCGCCCCGCGAACGCCCGCAAAGGAGGCGATCAGCAGCTCACGCGTTGTCCACGCGCCGAACTCCATCGGCTTTTTCTTCAGGAAGCGCACGCTGAAGTTTTTCATCGTCCACAGCCAGCCGAAACGCACCAGCATCAGCGCCAGGTAGATCAGCACGACGTCGGTAAACAGCATCCAGACTTCCACGTTCGGGTCGGCTTCGGCCGCCACCAGCGAGGATTCCATAATGCCCGGCAGCTGCAGGCCCAGCAGCAGGAACACCATGCCGTTAAAGACAAACTCCAGCATGGCCCAGGTGCTGTTGGCGCGCAGGCGCATGGCCAGCGGCGCGCGGCGCATTACGCCGGAACGGGTGATGGTCATCCCCGCCGCCACCGCCGCCAGAATGCCCGACACGCCGATGTGTTCGGCAATCAGATAAGAGGCAAACGGCAGCAGGAACAGCAGTACGATTTGGGTAGCAGGCTCATCGCCGCCCCAGCGGCTGAGGAAGCGCAATGAGCGGCCGTACAGCCAGCTCACCACGAAGCCCGCCAGAATGCCGCCAATGGCCACCTTGAAGAATTCCAGGGTCGCGCCGCCAACGGTAAAGACCATCGTGCCCATGGCAACGGCCACGGCAAACTTCAGGGCGACCAGGCCGGAGGCGTCGTTCATCAGCGCCTCCCCCTGTAAAATCCCCATGATTTTCTTCGGAATGCGGCCTTCACCCACAATGCCGGACAGCGCCACGGCATCGGTTGGCGACAGCACGGCGGCCAGCGCAAAAGCCGGTATTAATGGAATACCCGGCACCGTCCAGTAGATCAGAAAACCAATCCCGACGACGGTGACCACCACCAGCGCCAGCGCCAGGCCGAAGATTTCTCGCCCGTGCTCAAGGAATTCGCGCGTGGGCGTTTTCCAGCCATCGGCAAACAGCAGTGGCGGAATGAACAGCACGAGGAACAGTTCGGGGTCAAATTCCACGTGCAGGCCAAACGTCGGCCACGCAAGCAGCGCGCCGATGGCAATTTGCATTAATGGCAGGGGGACCTGAAAGGGCAGTACGCGTGTAACCACCCCGGATAGCGAGACCACAAGGGTCATGATGAGTATTGTGAAGAAGATTTCCATGCGTTCCCTGTTTGCTGTGTTGCTTATGTACTCCGGAAGGCGTCGTGCCTTTTATTCTATCTTCCTCAGAGTAACGCAAAAGGCAACAGGATGAGTCCTGAAAATAAAAACGGGCGGCCCGAGCCACCCGTTTTCGCATCAAAGGACAACTTAGATTGCCCAGCCGCCCGCGTAGAACGCCACCAGCGCCACGGCGATGACCACGGTGCCCACGTTCAGCTTGCGCCATTCTCCGGAGACCAGACGACCAATCACCAGCGACGCGAAGCCGATCATAATGCCGGTCACGATGTTGCAGGTCAGCACGATAAAGACCGCGGTAATCAGGCCTGACATGGCGTCCACGAAGTCCGCAAAGTCGATTTTCGCCACGTTGCTCAGCATCAGCAGGCCAACGTACATCAGCGCTGGCGCGGTCGCGTACGCCGGAACCAGATAGGAGAGCGGAGAGAGGAACAGGATCAGCATGAACAGCACGCCCACGGTGATCGCCGTCAGGCCGGTTTTACCGCCTGCCGCCGTACCCGCTGCGGACTCGATATACACCGCCGCCGGTGCCGCACCCACCAGGCCTGAGAAAACGCTGCTCAGGGAGTCGGTGGTCAGCGCTTTGCCGCCGTCAATAATCTGACCGTCTTTATCCAGCAGGTTCGCCTGACCGGCCACCGCACGAATGGTACCTGTCGCGTCAAACACGGCGGTCATCACCAGCGCCAGCACGCTTGGCAGGATCACCGGGTTCAGCGCGCCGACAATATCCAGGCTGCCAATCAGGGAGTTGCCTTTGTCATCGCTCAGCGACGGCATGGCGAAAATGCCGGAGAAGTGGACGTTAGGGTCGAAAATCAGGCCGACGATGGAAACACCGATAATGGTCAGCAGAATACCGCCCGGGACCTTCAGTTTTTCCAGACCGATAATCACCGCCAGACCGATCAGCGACATGATCACCGGGAAGCTGGCGAAATGACCGAGGGCGACCGGCAGACCGTCCAGCGGATTCTTGATGACCAGACCAACGCCGTTAGCGGCGATAAGCAGAAGAAACAGGCCGATGCCGATACCGGTACCGTGCGCCACGCCCTGCGGCAGGTTGCGCAAAATCCAGCTACGGATGCCCGTCGCTGAAATCACGGTAAACAGCACACCCATCAGGAACACGGCGCCCAGCGCAACCGGTACGCTGATGTGCTGGCCCAGCACCAGGCTGAACGCGGTGAACGCGGTCAGAGAGATGGCGCAACCAATTGCCAGCGGCAGGTTCGCCCAAAGGCCCATCACGATGGAGCCCACCCCGGCCACGAGGCAGGTCGCCACAAACACAGCCGCTGGCGGGAAGCCCGCTTTGCCCAGCATGCCCGGCACAACGATGACGGAATAAACCATCGCCAGAAACGTTGTCAAACCGGCAACGATTTCCTGGCGCACGGTGCTGCCGCGAGCCGAAATTTTAAACATGGCGTCAAGTGAACCGCCGGTACGCGCAGATGGCGTAGACATAGAAAACATCCCCTGAGAGTTTTTTAGGAAGTCCGTAAGCGAGGTGGAGACGCCACTGCCAGCTGAACGTCAAATCCTTGTGTTGCGTTTGTGACGAAAGGGCGTCACAAAAAAAGCAAACGTTTAGCTCCGCGCTTACAAACGGGTGGTCAAATTAAGGCAAACGATTATCTAGCCTAATCCCCGCCCTTTTCAACTGAACTTTATCGTTTTTCGCTAAAATTCCCTTATGACGCTGAAGAAATAAACAGAGGATGCGCAAACGTTATCGTCTATGCGCAATTTGTTTACATTTTCAGTCCTCACCCGGAATGGATAACGGCCCACCCTGTTCCAGGGTTCTTTGCCAGCCGGGGCGGGTCTCTACCCTTGCCTTCCATGCCTGAGTATGCGGCAGGTTGTTGATACCGCCGCGCGCCAGCAGGGCAAAGATCGGGAAGCTCATCTGAATGTCGGCCATGCTGAGCGCATCCCCGGCAAACCAGCTGTTTTTCGCAAGATGCGCCTCAATGAAGCGCGCATGGGTTTCCAGCTGACGGTTGAGATACGCTTTCTGCACCCCCTGCCCCAGCGCTTTGCCCAGGGTTCTGAGGCCAAACGGCACCGGCGGCTTGCCGAAGCTGTTGAAGACCAGCTTCATTAACAGCAGCGGCATCAGCGAGCCTTCGGCGTAATGCAGCCAGAAGCGGTACTGCACCTTATGCGCCGGATCCAGAGGCTTAAGGCGTGACCCGGCGTCGTACGTTTCCTGCAGGTACTCCAGAATGGCACCCGACTCCGCAAGGACCAGTCCGTTATCTTCGATGACCGGTGATTTGCCCAACGGATGCACCTTTTTGAGCGCCTCCGGTGCCAGCATGTTCTTTTCGCGCTGGTAGTGAACGATCTCATAAGGCAGACCGAGTTCCTCCAGCGCCCAGATTACGCGGTGAGAGCGCGACTGGTTAAGGTGGTGTACCGTGAGCATAGTTTTCTCCTGTTATTCATACTTTTTAACTATAGAAAATTGAACAACACCGCGAAAAAAATTCGGCTAAAAACCGGTCAGCGGCGCTGGCGAAAAAACGGGGCTTGCATAGAATTAAAGTATCAGCACAATCCGGAACCTCCCCAACCTGCTCGACACTGAGGGGTGCTGATGTCGGGGGAAACCCTCCCGTGAACCAGCGGGATAGAGAGAAAGACAAAGACCGGGAAAAACTAAAGCGCCCTTTGTGGCGCTTTAGTTCTTTCTTATGCTTTTGCTTTTTGCCGGGTGGCGCTTCGCTTACCCGGCCTACGTTCTCGGTTTTGTAGGTCGGGTAAGGCGCAGCCGCCACCCGACAACAGTTTCCGTAGGTCGGGTAAGGCGCAGCCGCCACCCGACAAACAGTTTCCGTAGGTCGGGTAAGGCGCAGCCGCCATCCGACAAACAGTTTCCGTAGGTCGGGTAAGGCGTAGCCGCCACCCGACAAACAGTTTCCGTAGGTCGGATAAGGCGCAGCCGCTACCCGACGCGCAGGCCGCAGAGACTTACTCTTCCTCCAGCAGCCGCGCCCCCGTCCCCTGCTCGCCCAGCCTGTCGCCGGGGTTACGCAACGGGCAGTCGCTGCGCGACAGGCAGCCGCAGCCAATGCAGCCATCCAGCTCGTCACGCAGGGCGACCAGCGTATGAATACGCCTGTCCAGCTCTTCACGCCACTGGGACGACAGCTCTTTCCACTCTTTCGGGCTCAGCGTGTGGCCTTCCGGCAGCACGCCAAATGCCTCCCCGATCGTGGCCAGGGGAATTCCGATTCGTTGCGCAATTTTGATAATCGCCACGTAGCGAAGCACGTCGCGGGTATAGCGACGCTGGTTGCCCCCGTTACGGATGCTCTTGATTAACCCTTTGCTTTCATAGAAGTGGAGTGCAGATACCGCAACGCCGCTTCGCTTCGCCACTTCGCCGGGGGTTAACAGCGCTTTAATGCGCGGCAATCTCTTTTCCATAAAACCTCTTTACCTCAAGTTAACTTGAGGAATTATACTCCCCCGCAGAGAAAACGACGAATTAACCGAGATAGTTGTATCTACAGAGGGGCAACCTTATGTCGCATCAGCAAATTATTCAGACGCTTATTGAATGGATTGATGAACATATCGACCAACCGTTGAACATTGATGTGGTCGCCAAAAAGTCGGGCTATTCGAAATGGTACTTACAGAGAATGTTCCGCACGGTCATGCATCAGACGCTGGGTGAGTACATTCGCCAGCGCAGGCTGCTGCTGGCGGCACAGGCGCTACGCTCAACGCAGCGGCCAATTTTTGATATTGCGATGGACCTGGGCTATGTGTCGCAACAAACCTTTTCCCGCGTGTTTCGCCGCGAGTTTGACCGCACGCCAAGCGACTATCGCCATCAGCTGAATTAATCACCCTCAGTGCAAAGGTTGCTGCTGCCAGGTCATGAATTCCTGGGGCGGCATCGCTTTCGCGAAGTGCCATCCCTGACAAAACTGAACGCCGCGCTTCAACAGCCAGCTCACCTGCTCTGCCGTCTCGACCCCTTCCGCAATGGTTTTCAGCCGCAGGCTTTGCGCCATCTCGATAATATGCTCGGCGATCAGGTGGCTGGTGCTGTTGGTCGTTAAGGTATCGATAAACGATTTATCGATTTTCAAAATATCCACGTTCAGCGAGTAGAGGTTGTGCAGGTTCGAGTAACCGGTTCCGAAATCATCGATGGCGACTTCATACCCCGCCTGACGGAAGGCCTGAATCACCGGCGTGGTTTTAGGCACATCGATAAAACCGCGTTCCGTCACTTCGATTTTGATTTGCTGCGCGCGGACAGCGTAGTGGCGGGCCTTGTCGGAAATCATGGCAATCAGCCGCGAGGAGTGGAAATCCGTCGCCGACAGGTTAATCGAAATATAGAGATGCGGATGCTCGGCCAGGAAATGGCCCAGATCGTTGAATACCTCTTCAACGACATAGTCCGTAATCCGCTCGCTCATCCCCTCATTTTCCGCCAGCGGAATAAACTCCGCCGGGCTCATCACCTGCCCGTTAAAACCCGGCCAGCGTAACAGCGCCTCTGCCCCCACGCACTGGTTATTCTTAATATCAATAATCGGCTGATAATGCAGGCAAAGCTGACGTTTGTTCAGCGCCCGGTGCAGCAGACGCCCCGGCGAGTTAAGCTCGCGGTGGGTACGGGACCAGACCAGCAAAATAATAATGCTGCAGATCATCCCCAGCGGCAGCGTCAGCGTCGCCTGATGATAGAGCGTTTCATAAAAACGTTTATTTGACGTCGACACGATAGCGGCAATAGGCCGTTTTGGCGACTTCACGACGGTATAGAAACGGTTATCTTTTTGAAATACCGATTCCTTATCCCGAATCATCGAATTTAATAAAGCAACATTGGCTTTCTGACTGACGGAAAAGAACGCATTGGTTACCGTGTCGTACACGCCCCACGAAAGAGAATGATCCGCGGACATGACTTCGCTGTATGAAAGCGGATTGACTACCACCACATAATTCCCGCGCTGCATATATGTCATTTTATAGCCAGTATAAAATGGGGTATCGCGATAATAATAGATAGCGACGTCAGGTTTACGCGTGTAATTAGCGACGGGGATAGCGTAGGGGCGATCCGGTGTAAAAACGGTCGAACAAAGAAAATTCTGACCTTCCGCGTAAATTAAATCGGCGACAAACAGGCGGCCGCGAACAACGTTCAGCATATATTGACGATGGCCCGGCGTGCAAAGGCCACCCCGATATTTTTCAGCCTCATCACGCGCCAGATCAACCTGCTGAATAACCAGCTCTGTTTTGTCTAAAGCCAGTTCAGCAAATGTGCGTAGCTGGGCGCTTGTTTCCGACACGGCACGTAGCTGGGCAAACCATAGCGCAAGCATCACCGGCAGCATAACTACCATGATGATCCCTACCACTCTGAGCATTTTGCGCCGCGCGCTACGATTCATTTCCCGCCCTATATCCCTGCATGTTGTACGCCTGTAGTAATGAAGGCCGGATGCTGTGTTAAACAGGTGATTACGTTGCATGAATCATGCGAAGTTAGCAACTGACTTTTCGTATTAAAAATCTTAAATTTCGTTATGACGATAATATTTTCCCGTAAGTTAAACTGTAAGTATTCGTTCAGTTTCAATTAAGGAAAATAATTATCCAGCCCGCCAGGGCTGGCGCGAAGATAACACAACAGACCATTGTTGATTTATAAATAATCAGTCTTCACCACAATATTTTCAGGTTCGGCTGAGAATAATGCCCCTCTTATAAAAACCGAATTGCGGGCAGCGCCACGTGCCCAAAGGACCTTAACGGCGCGTTGTGGATCAGCTCCTCGTGCATCGAAGGCACGGCATGCCTGCAAAATCCTCTTTTTTGATTGCACAGATACTGGCGAATAAATCAACAAATGTGATATAGTTCACACATATTCTGTAACGAGAAACACCGTTTCATTCAGTTCGTCTGTTTTGTAGAGGATGGGTTTATGGCAGCCATTACTACCAGCATGGTTCTCCTGCGCTGGCCTTTGTTGAGTGCGGTACTGATGTTTTTAGCCAGCACGCTGAACATTCAGTTTCGTAAATCCGACTATGCCGGTCTTGCGGTAATCAGCACCCTGCTGGGGCTTGGGGCCGCATGCTGGTTCGCGACGGGCCTGCTTGGCATCACCCTGGTGGATATCGCTGCCGTCTGGGAAAATATTAAAGTGGTGATGGTTGAGGCGATGAGCCACACGCCGCCAGACTGGCCGATGGTGATTACCTGATCGGCGTCTCCCCCCGCGTAGCCAGGGGGAATGGCGTCAAAAAATACCTTTCTTCCGCACTTTCTGCATTTTCTGCGTCGGCGTATCAACGTCGCTGAGCGCCACCTCTTCCTGCCCGCTGCTGCGCTCCGACGCCGTCGGGCTGACGGTTTTTGCTGCCATCCGCAGCTGCTGAAGAGCCAGCTTCTGCTGCTCCATCAGCGGCCTGAGCGCGGCAATCTCTTCGCGGATCTTCTGCAGCTCCGCCAACTGCTCCGACGCGGCATCGCTCTGCGGCTGCGGCTGAAGCTCCGACAGCAGCGCCGCCAGCGACAGAGGTTCACGCCCCAGCGATTCCGCCACGTGGTGGCACAGCGACGGGTCCAGCAGGTGCAGCTGAAGCCCCGCCAAATATACGTTGCGGTGAAACGCGCGGATTTCCATATTCGTATCGTCGATGCTGTCAGACTGATTCATCGACTGATGCCATTTCTGCAGCTGCTGCATCGCGCGCATGTCCGCGCGCGACTGGTCCGGCGTCAGGTGAAGGGAGAGATTTACGCGGCGGATTTGCCCCTTACGCATTCTCGCCCACCTCGGCCATCAGCGGCTCATCGACCGCCTCCGCGCCCGACTCCGAATGATAGAGGCAAATCTCGCGCGACAGCGCGCTCTGCGGGTTCTCAATGGTGACTACTCGGTCGCCGAGCGTCGCATAGGCCTCGCGGATCGCGCCTTCAATCAGGTGCGCACCGCCGCCGACCAGATACACGCGGTTCGGGTTTTTCGCGAATTTTTTCGCCTCGTAGGCCACCTGGTCGCCCAGCTCCTGAATCTTGATCTCAATCTTTTCGAGAATGTCGCCAATGCGCGACTCATCGTTCACCACGCTGCGGACGAACCCGGCGTCGTGGCGGCGCTTGATAAGCTCATTCGCCACCAGATAGCTGGAGTCGCTGTCCGCCGCCGCCAGCAGCTTGCGCGTGGCGTCGGTGACCATCGCGACGCCAATCTCGTTATTGCCGTAAATCGCCGACACGTCGTCAAACTCGCCGACCACGATGCCCATATCCAGCGTCGTACCGCCGCAGTCGATCACCAGCGATTTGGTAAATTCGTTCACGTTGGAGTTCAGAAGATGCGATAGCGCGGCGGGCAGGCTCTCCGGCATGACCTGAACGTCAACGATGCGGAACAGCTCGCCCTTGTTCAGGCTGATGTCGCGCATCAGGTTCTGGCGTTTCGCTTCAATGCGCTCTTCGTTGCGCTGGCAGTCGTCCGGCTTGTAGAACTGGGTGATCGGCAGGGTAACAATCACCTCGACCTCGCAGGGCGCAACGCCGGTTTGCAGCAGCGCGTGGTGAACCGCCAGCAGGTTTAAATCATCATATTGGTAATCAATGTGCGTGGTGGAGAGCGCTTTGTCGGAGGTAGCGTCGTAAGTGTATTTGGTGGTGCCGATGGTGTAGTTATATACCGCCTGGCCGCGCAGCAGCGCCGCGCTTTTCCAGTCCTTGCGGAAGGAGTTCGGCGAGACCACGGTTTTCAGCGTACCGTTTTCAATCCAGCTGATTTTGACGTTGGTAGAGCCATCGTCAATGGCAAATTTTTTACGCATCAGGTTCATAAAAAGTTTCTCAGTCAATCTTTTAAAAATAAGGGGCCATCCGTGGCGGCGCATCCCTTGAGGGGTATTCAGCGTCAGGTCGTTACAGCACGGCCTCTTCGGTTAATATCCGGCGGGCACCGAGGTAGTGGTCCTGCCAGAAGCGGTCGGAAAGCTGGCTCACGCGAATGTTCAGGCCGGTTCGCGGCGCTTCGATAAATTGCCCGTCTCCGAGATAAACGCCAACGTGGTCGGCTCCGGGACGATCGTTGATATTGAAAAAGACCAGGTCGCCGCGGCGGAGCTTGTCCTGACCGACGGGGCGCAGCGTGCGGTCCTGGAACATACCGTTGGCGGTGCGCGGCAGGTTGCGGCTCAGCACCGGATTAAAGGCATAAAACACCAGGCCGCTGCAGTCGAAGCCCTGCTCGGGCGTCTGGCCGCCCCAGACGTAGGGCTTGCCGATCTGCTGCTGCAGCAGGCGGATAACCTGCCTGAGCGAAGCCTGCAGCCGCGGGCTTACCCGCTCGCCCGGCAGCGGCTCCCAGATCATGTCCGTGGAGAGCGTTCCCGGCTGCCAGCGCCTGTGCATCGCCAGCAGCTCGCGGTTTTGCGCACGCTCAAGGCGGCGCTGCTCGCTGATGCGGCGCTTCTGCTCCGGCGTCAGGGGCACAACGGCAAGGCGGGTCCGCGACGTTTTAAGCAGCATTTCCCGGTTGCGCTTCCTGGCCTTTTCCGCGCGTTCCTTCTCCGCAACGGTCATTTTTTCACCGCGCGGTGCGGCCTGCGCGGCCGCGCTGCACGCCATCACGAGCGCGGCGGCAAGCGCGAGGCCCGCGGCTTTCTGAAAGTGGGTAAGGGTGAACATCGTCAAACCGTTTATTTCTTCTGCGAAAGTTTATCCACGATCGGCTTAATAACCTTTTCACCGTGCTGGCCAAAGAACTGGTACAGCGAATCGCTGGCCGAGTGGGTCAGCACCATGATCTCGATACGCCGGTTCGACGAGCTGAGCGGGTTATCCGGGTCAATCAGCATCTGATCCGCCATGCCGCTGACCTGCAGCACTTTGTCCTGCGCCAGCCCGGCGTTGGTCAGCACCTTACGCGCCTGCATCGCGCGCTCGCCCGACAGGTTGTAGTTGTTGTACAGATCCTGATCGCGAAAACGAGTGGCGTCGGTGTGTCCGGTAATGATGATCTTGTTGTCGATCTTGTTCAGCGCCGGCGCAAACTCCGTGAGCAGCCGCTTGAAGAACGGCGTCAGGATCGCGCTGCTGCGCTGGAACATTTCGCGCTTTTGGTCGTCGGTGATCAGGATGCGCAGCCCCTGCGGCACAATTTCAATTTTCAGGTTCGACTGGGCGTCATAGGCCGAGGTGATTTTCATGATGATCCGCGCCAGATCTTCGATTTCGCGCTGCGAGCGCGTGTTCACGTCGACCAGGCTTTCACCCTTCGCGACAATCGCCGGCATGTTTGCCGTCTCCTGCTTCGGCGACGACGCTTTATGATCTCCGCGATCGCGTTTTTCCGTCACCGCAATTTTGCCGCCCACGCCGTGCGGCTGGGTGATAGGCGACAGAGACTGGCCGTTGAAAATCGACTCGCCGTTGAGCTGAGAAACGATCTCTTTTCGTTCCTCTTCTGTCACCGCGCCCATGATCCACAGCACCATAAACAGCGCCATCATCGCCAGCGTAAAGTCGGCAAAGGCCACCTTCCACGCGCCGCCGTGAAACGCGTCATGACTTTTGCGCGAGGAGCGCTTGATGATAGTGGTATGTTCTTTTCCACGACCTTTGCGCATCAGGATCCACCCGTCATCTGGTTCACCCAGCCGTCCAGCGTCGCGAAGGTTGGCTTTGAGTCCAGCGGCAGCATTTTGCGCCCGGCGTCCACCGCCAGCAGCGTAGGCTTACCGGCCACGTGGTTGACCAGCACGGTACGCACGCACTCGATCACCGCCATCTGCTTCTTGGTGCGCTGCTCCATGGCGTTCGCCACCGGGTCCATCAGGCAGTAGCAGAAGAACACGCCGAGGAACGTCCCTACCAGCGCGGCCGCCACTTTTACGCCGATCACCGCAATCGAACCGTCGATCGACTGCATGGTGATGATGATCCCCAGTACCGCCGCGCAGATCCCGAAGCCCGGCATCGCTTCCGCGGTACGCTGCAGCGAGCGGGAGGGCTGGAGCAGGTTCTCTTCCATCGCCACCAGCTCCTGCTCAAGAATGCCTTCCAGCTCGTGCTCGTTGATTTTGCCCATCGCCATCAGTCGGAAGTTGTCCGCAATAAAGGTGATGATGGCCTTGTTCTGTAAAATCAGCGGGTATTTCTGGAACAGCGGACTGCTCTCCGGCACTTCAATATGCTCATCGAGCACCTTCAGGCCGCCGTCCTGCACCAGCTCAAGCAGCTCGTACAGCAGCATCAGCAGCTGGCGCTGGTACTCATCCGTGTACTCGTTTTTGCGCATGATGCCGCGGAACTGGCGGTACATCTCTGCCAGCACCGGCTTCGGGTTCGCCAGCACCATCGCGCCCAGGCCCGCCCCCAGAATGATAATAATTTCGCCCGGCTGCCAGAATGACGCCAGCCGCCCGCCGGACATAAGAAAACCGCCCACTACGCAGGCGAAAATAATGAAAATACCGAGAAACTTTTGCATATACCTTTCACTTCTGGAAAAAAGACTGGATCTTTTGAGCGATCTTTTTATTGAGCTGACACACGCGCGCCTCGGTTAAATCGAGGACCAGCGCAATCTCTTTCAGGCTCATTTCCTGCTGGTAATAGAGGGTGAGGATCATCTGCTCACGCTCATCAAGGCTTGCCAGCGCAGCCCTTAACGTACCGCTGGTGACCATTTCGTCTTCCAGCGAACGGCCATTCAGCGTTTCATTCAGGGCATCTCCGCCCAGCAAATCATCAAGACTCTCCAGTGATTTGGCGCAATCCAGCAGCAAATATTCGTGGTACTCCTCCGCGGTGATGGAGAGATGGTGTTTGAGATCGTCAAAGCTCGGCGTTCTGCCCAGCCTGCGCGTCACTTCCCGTATCGCGTCGTTGATCTTGTGGCTCTTCTGGCGCAGCCTGCGCGGGCGCCAGTCCAGCTCGCGCAGTTCGTCGAGCACCGCGCCGCGGATGCGCTGGGCGGCGTAGGCACCAAACTGCTCGTCCGGGTGCCCATAGCGGCGCAGAGACGTGAGCAACCCCATCAGGGCAATCTGCTCCATATCTTCTCTGTCCATCACGCTGCTGGTCTGCCACGCGAGCTGTTTCACCACCTTGTGAACCAGCGGCAGATAGGCGTTAACGTACTTCGCCTCCTCTTCCGGCGTGAGGGCGTCGTCAGCGATAAAATCCATCATGTCCATCCGCTACCGCGACTTACTGAAAGACCATTTTGCTGATAATCACGTCCTTGAATGGCACACGCGTTTTCAGGCTTGCAAACCGGGCGGCATAGGCGCTCATCAGCTGTTCTCGCAGCGCCTCAACGCTCATCTCGCGCACCGCATCGTACTCCTTCGACGACAGCAGGTTGACGGTGGCTCCGCGAATGGCGGGCGACATCTCTTCCGCGCGGCGCGTGTCGGCCGCGGAGTTTGTCGCCAGTGCCAGTTCGAGCAGCAAATAACGTTCTGAATCGCCCTGGCTTTTTAACGTCACGACCACGTTTTTGATTTCAACGAACTCCACGACGCTCTCTTCCGACGAGGAGAACAGATCGCGAATAACCGAGCCTTTTTGCTCGTCCTGGCTGAGATACTGGGTGCCGACGACGGTGAGTACGGCGGCAAATACTGCGGCAATGAGGGCAATCACCAGCCCTAAAGAGAAAGTCTTAATGGTCATAATGGGTGTGTTTTAAACCGTAAGTAGTACTGAATCGTCTCTGTCAGCGGTCGACAGGGTGTTTTCAGGGGCAATTTCCGCCCCGGCTGCCGGGCCCTCTTCCGGCGCAAACATACTGCGCGGCTGCCCCTGCTGCTGCTGTTGTCCGGACTGGGATGAGACCTGCACGTTTACCTGCATCACGTTTTGCTCGGTCAGGCTCTGGCGCAGCTCGCTGCTGATCTGCTGAAGCGCACGATAGGTTTCCCCGCTGCTGGCGCTGATGTGTACCTGCATGCGCCCGTTTTCGATGTGCAGCGAAATCTCCACTTTGCCCATTTCCGGCGGGTCGAGGCGGATGGTCGCGTGCTGGACCTGGCTGCGAACCTGCAGCTGGAGGCGCTCGTTAAGCGCGCCGTGCAGCTGCTGCGCCCACTTCGCCTCGTCGGCATCCATCGCGATCGGCGGCAGGTTCACCGTCTGTTTGTCCATCGCAGCGGTAAACGCCGAGCCGCCTGTCGGCTGGGCCATGTCCGGCAGGGCCGTCGCCAGCGCCTTACCAGGCTCGTGCAGCATCGGCTTTACCGGCTCCAAGACGGGCGCAGGCGCGACGTTAAGCTGCTCGAGCTGCGGCTGCGGCTGAATCTGCGGCCCCCGGGGGAGCGGTTCGGCCACAGGCTGCGGCCCTGCGCTGAGGTGTTTTATCTGCAACGTGTCGCCCGCCAGCGGCGCGGGAGTCTGGGTGACGTTCAGCGTTTTCACCGGCATCTGGCTTGCCATCAGCAGCGCATCCAGCAGTCGTTCGGGCGAACCGATGATGCTGTTTGCCAGCGCCTGCGGATCGTCGCGCTGCGCTTTGCGCTCGTCGTCATCGTCTTTGGCGCTAACGCCCGCCAGCACGAGGGGATTTTCGCGCGGCTGCTCGACGCCCATCAGGGTGTTGATGATGTTCAGCAGCGCATCGTTAAACGCCGGAGCCGCCTGGCTGACATCCTCTCCCGCCACGGGCACCACCTGCCCAGTCGCGCTGAAAGCAGGAAGCGGCGCGGCGTCGACCGGCTCGGCGGCAACGGGAAGCTGCGTCAGCTGTGAAAGCACCAGGTTCATCGTCCCGCATCCTCTGCGTCGGAAAACAGCGCGTAGGCGGTTGCCCCAGCCCGATTGCGGCGGGACTGCGCCATCTTCTGCTCAAGCTCGTCGCTCTGCGTCTGGCAGAACTGATGGACCCGGACGTGCGTCTGCCGCAGCTCGGCCAGCGCCTCGCGCGTTTCGGCGCTCAGCGTCTGGCCCTTCAGCGCGGTCAGCAGGGCGGCAATCTGTGCGTCAATCTCCCCAAGCTTCGGCCAGTCGTGCTGGCTGGCCGAATGTGCCAGGGAGCGCGCCAGAAAACGCATCACCTGTACGTCATCCATGCTGCTGCCCCATTTTTTCCCAGCCTTCCTGCAGGTTGCGCAGAATGCCTTCAACCTCTTCAATGTGGCTAACGGAAAGCTTGTGGCTGGCGTCATAAAGGCGATACACGCAGTAGTCGTAAAGGTTGGCGAGGCTCAGCGCCAGCTCGCCGCCCTTTTCAAAATCCAGCGAGCTGGTGAGTGCGTTGAGAATATCGATGCATTTATTGATGCTCTGAACCTTGCGGTCATAGCGGCGCGCGGCGATGTGGCTCTTAGCCCGCACCAGTTCGTCCATCAGGCCGTTAAACAGCATTAGCACCAGCTGGTGAGGGTTTGCTGCGGCGGCCTGAATCGCCAGGTCGGACTCCCGATAGTGGCCGAAGCCTTGCTGCTCGTTCCCGTACATAAACGCGATTATTTCCTTAAGCTAAGCCAAACATACTCATGGTGTTGTTCATCGATGCCAACGCCTGCTGCAGCTGCGTGAACTGCTTCAGATAGCGGTTATAAGAGGTTTCATAGCGCGCGTTCATCGCTTCCGTTTTGGTATCAATGTCGCTCTGCTGGCGATCCAGCACGTCCTGACGGCCCTTCAGCAAGCCATTGGTGGAGTTCAGATAACGGTCAAGAGACTTGTCCATTTTGGCCAGCAGCCCGTCCTTGCCGTTGAACAGGTCGCTGAGCTTTTGCGGATCGGCCTTCAACGCGGCGTCCAGCTTTTCATTGTCGATCTCAAGCTTGCCGTCTTTGTCTGCGGTAATGCCAAAATCAGACATCCGCATGCCGCCGAAGACCTGTCGCATCACGTCGTTTAGCTCACGATCGAGCGAAGACATGGTGGCATCACCCGCAAAGGCGCCGCGGGTTTCGTCGTCGCCGTTGCCGCTTTTCGTCAGGTTGGTGAGGGTGTCCTGCAGCGTGTTGTAGGCATTGATAAAGGTCTGGAGCTGTTCCTTAGTGCCTTCGCTGTCGGTTCCAACGGAGATCGTCAGCGGTTTACCGGCCTCAGTTAATGAGGTCAGCTCGATGGTTACCCCGTCAATCAGCTTATCCAGGGTGTTCGAGCTGTTGGTGAAGGTCATGTCACCCATTTTGATTTCAGAGTCGGATGCCTCAGAAATCGTCTTCGCGTTCGTTGAATCGAAGCCGCCCGTACCGCCTACGGAAATCGTATTTTTTGCGCCGCTCTCATCGCTGCTGAGCATTAGCGTGACGCTGCCGTCGGTGCGGATTAAGGACGCCGTCACGCCTGGGTTATTTTCATCGCCGTTAATCGCCTTCGTGAGGTCGCTCAGGCTTTCCATGTCGTCGAGATTGATGGAGAGGGTTTCACCGCCCAGCTCAATGTCCATGGTGCCGGTGGCATTTTTGATGCTCTCATCGGTCATGCCTTCAAAACCGATCTGGTGGGCAGAGGCGAGCTGCATCACCTCTATGTTGTAGGTGCCCTTCAGCGCGTTTGAGTTCGCGGTAACGTTCGCAATGCCTTCCCGGTTCATACTGACGGCGTTTTTCAGCATGCCGCTGTTGGTGCCGTTAAGCCCGGACATCGCGGTGCGGAAATCGCCCAGCGCGGTTTTCAGCGCGTCGAGGGCTTTCTTTTGCGCATTCATGGTCGACGATTTGGTTTTCAACTGGTTTTGCATCGACATGATGTCGTATGTCGCCAGCTGCTGAGCCAGAGTCTGGGGATCAATGCTGCTAAAATCTGCCATGTTGAGGTTCTCCGTTCGCACCTGTTGCTAAACCATGCTCGTTTAAAGCAAACACCGTGCCAATTTTAAAATTATTGAAATACAGTTAGTTAAGAGCGGGAAGGAAGGCATTCTTCCCCTCAAAGGGAAAACAGGAAGGGAAGTGCCCGCATACAAAAACACCGCCTTACAGCGGTGTTTTTTGCAACGGTGAGGTGGATTAGCCCAGCAGGTTCATCACCATACCGGACATGCTGTTGGACTGCTTCAGCATGGACATACTGGTTTGCGCCAGCATCTGGTTGCGCGTCATGCTTGACGCTTCGGATGCGAAGTCCGCATCGCGAATATTGCCCAGCGCCAGGTCGGTGTTGTCTTTCATGTTCGCCAGGTTCGCCGCGGTGTGGCCCAGACGGTTGATGTTCGCACCCAGCTTGGAGCGCAGCGTACCCACCTGAGAGATAGCGTTTTCAACTTTGGTGATCATGCCCTGTGCACCAGAGGAGGTAAGCAGCGCGCCGGATGCGCCAGAAGACGTCTTCAGTGCACCCAGGCCGCTTGCGCCTTTCACTGTTGTCAGCTCTTTGCTCACGTCAACTTTCAGGCTTTCGCTTGTTGATGCGCCGATCTGGAAGTTCATCGCAGAGGAGAATTTACCGCCGCTTGCGAACAGGCTCTCACCGGCATACTTGGTGTTGTTCATGATGTTATCGAGCTCGTTGTTCAGCTCGTCCATTTCAGACTGCAGCGCCTTACGATCTTCCGCGCCGTTGGTGTCGTTCGCTGCCTGCGTTGCGAGGTCTTTCATGCGGTACATGATGTTGCTCACTTCATCAAACGCGCCTTCAGCGGTCTGCAGCAGCGCGGTGGCGTCGGAGATGTTGCGCTGAGCAACGCTCATACCGTTGGACTGGCCCTGAAGACGGGTAGCAATCTGCAGGCCCGCTGCGTCATCTGCCGCAGAGTTGATGCGTTTACCGGTGCCCAGGCGCTCCATCGCGGTAGACAGCATGCTGTTGGATTTATTCAGCGCGTTAACGGATGCCATGGAAGAGGCGTTAGTAAAAATAGAAAGTGCCATGTTCAAATTCTCCTTTTAAACCTGTCTGCCAGGTTCTTCTCTCTGGTACTGAGGTAAAACGACACAGCTCGACGGAGAATTAAATCGGAAATGAAAAAAAATAAATTTTCTGCACGAAAATAAAATAACAATCAATAGTCACGACTGTCATTAAATACCGATTAAAAAGAAAGAATGTATAGCGACACAGCGACATTCAAACTTAAATAATAATTACATTTATTTACTTTTTTGAGGTACAGCCTGAAAAGAGTCTCATTTACCCGACTTTCGATTAAAACATCCCTGCTACATTCCTAAACAAATTATAAATAAAGTGATCAAAAATCGATTCGCTTTAACCTTTACTGAAAAGCATTAATACGGAAGGGGTGAAATCGTTCAATAATTTGTTGCATATCACACTTTTATCGCGTAAAAATGTGCCACGGAAGATAAACTTCCTAAACATATCTCAGAAAAGGCCTACAATGCCGGATGAAACTTCCCGCCTCCAGGTGGGATTTTTTTCCATTTTTCATCCTCACAGTGCGTCTTTTTGCATACTTCCGCAGGCAAGCGGCAATTCACAATGAATTTTAAACGGATTTAATGATTAATTTACATTAAGCATTTCGCACAGTTTTTGTGCAATGCCTGAAAATTAAATCTATATGGAGTGGGTAACGACCATTACTTGCCATGAATAAAACATATTATGCGGTAAACAACTGGTTAGTCGATTTACCCTCTGGCTCAATCATCAGCCTCGTATCCGGCGAAAGAAAACGCCTTGGTGAGTATCAATTAAAACTGCTGGATATTTTAGTCACCAATGCCGGAAAAATACTTACTCGTGAAGAACTTACTAATCTGGTCTGGGAGCGGCGCGTTATTGGCAATAATAGTTTGCCGAATGCGATTCACGCATTACGCACGGCGCTGGAAGACGATGGAAAAACGCAGAGAATAATCAAAACCATACCCAAAAAGGGTTATCTGCTGGAGCATTCGTGGTGCCGCTGCGTTGAACGTGAAAGCGAAGAGATCGACGCCCCCGCCATGCTGCCCGTCGCGCAGCAGGAGGAAGAGACTGGCGGTTCGGCGGAGATCCTTCCGGCAGCCCCGCAAGAGCTCATTGAGGCAGACGTGGAGGCGACGCACGCCCGCGTTTTTCCCCGTGAAAAAGCCCCATGCTTTCGGCTCCCGCAGTGGCTAGCGGCCTTTGTGCTGCTCGTGATGGTCGTCATTGCCAGCGGCACGGCTGGCTGGCAATACGCCAACACGCGAGGATCGCGGCTGGTCGCGGCAGAGCAGGAGGCAGGGGTATACAGCAACATCCGCATCTACGAAATTTCTGAAGCAAACCGTCCGACGATGAATAAAGAGGATTTTTACAGCAAGATCAAAGACACCCTTTATGCCATTAACCAGCAGATCAAATCTCAGTCGATCGACATGTCGGTCTACTACCAGAGCGTTGACCAAACGCTCAACTATACCTTTGCGCTCAAAAGCCGCTGCGATAAAAAGCAGCTGGTGATGGCGATTTACCACTGGCGCATTGACACCACCCAGCTGAACAACCTGATACTTCGAGAGACGAGGAGGAAAATCAGTGAGATGGAAACCTGTGCTTAACTGGAAATGGCTGCTGGCCTATGTTCTGGTTGCCCTTGCTGCGCTCGCCGCCGTGCGCATCATTCAGGCGCAAACCCCTCCGCAGCCCAGCGTTGAGGGATTTTTGCAGCTCGGCTTTTACGATCTGATGTCGCAGCGAAAGGAAGTGTACGATTCACACATGCAGAGCGCGAACAATGCGATCCTGACGACCATTACCAATCCGAACGACAATCGCTTTGTCCTGAAGGGGAAGTTCACGCAGATCAACCAGCAAAACGGCAGGCAGTTCTTTTCCTACACGCCGATTTACTACAGCACAATGCAGAAAGGGCTGATGATTGATGGCCTGGTGGATATGCTGATGCACGTGGATTTTTGGATGCAGCCGCTGTTGGAAGATACGCAGCCACTGGTAGTGGCACAAAGCGGAGCGATATTTTTATATCCGCTCAGGAAGTAGCCCTGCAGTTTACGGGACTCCCTCTCCATTCAGGGAGAGGGGTATTCTCACTCGCCCAGCAAATTCTTCACCGTCGTCAAGGACACATTCCCCTGCGCTGCCAACGCTTTCGCCAGCAACCCGTACTGCGTTCCGCCGTTCGCCAACGCGCTGCCCAGCGCCCGCGCCGTCTCAAGCGCTTCGTCCGGAGTATAGGCCGCCGACATATCCTGGATGCGCGCGGACACGCGCTCCTGGTGCTGATGTAACTTGCTGCGCTCGCGGGTAATTTGCTCCAGCGTTTGCTGCATTTTGCCGCTCGCGCCGGGCGACCACTGGCTGGCGAGCAGGCCCACCTCATCTTCCCGGCTCGGCTCCGCCGCCGGGGCCAGCAGGGTGAAGGCATCTGCCGGGAACTGCTGTCCTTCGCCGCGCACGCTGAAATTATGGCTCACCCGCGCCCAGCGATCTTCCGCCACCTGAAAACGCACCTGGCCTTCCCCGCTTAGCGTCGCGTGAATGCCGAGCTTACCCAGCCCGACGTTTAGCTGCATCAGCGCCTGACGCGGCGTTGCCTGCGGCGGAATTGCCACGGCGGTAAGCTCGCGCCTGCCGCCGCCGAGGGCAAATACCAGCGTTTCGCCGGACGATGGTTCAAGGATTTTCTCCATCCCCGGCAGCGTAAAGTTCACCTGGCTTTTCTGCTGCAGCGTCACGTTGAAATTGCGATCGACCGTCCCACCCGAGAGCGTGCCGCGCTGTCGCAGCAGCATATTCACCGCCTTCGCGCTTTCCGCGCCGCCGCCGCGCGTCGCCTGGTGGCGCAGCATCAGCAGCTGCGTCTCCGTTTCGCTGAGATAGCTCTCGGCCTTCTGCACCGACGTCAGCTGCTGGTTGAGCTGAACGTTATAGCGCAGCGGACGCCGGGAAAGCAGCGCCGACTCGGGAAACTGCGGCCCGGTAGGCCGGACGTTCGCCAGCGCGTCGGGACGCGCAACGGACGTTGCCGCTCCCGGCGTGGTTCTGACGGGGGCGGGCGTGGTGGCAAGCGATGTTGTTTTTAATCCAACCTGCATGGCAATTACATCATGCTAAAGAGCGAAAGCTGACTGATCATGCTGTACGCTTTGTTGGTGATCTGTACGGAGTTGGTGAATAACTGCAGGTTAATGCTGGTCGTCGCCCAGTCGGTGTCGGACAAATCGCGCACGACCTGATCGTTCGCCATGCTGACGTCCGCGTGCGCGTCGCTCAGCATCGTCAGGCGGTTCTGACGTCCGCCGAGGTCGGTAAAGATAGCGGCGACCTTATCGCGAGCGTTGCCGGAGAGCTCAATCATCTCGTTGATATCATCCTGGTAATCGCTCACGGGAATGTCCGGGTCCTGCATTTTATCGCTCAGCGCCTTCAGCTTGTTCAGCATCTCCAGATCGTCGCCGCTGCCGGAAAAGGCACCTACCACGTGGGTGTTTTCCGTCACGTTCACGCCGTTGGCTACCGTGGTTTCGCGCGAACCGCTATTGCCCAGGTAGATATATTTCCCCTGCGCCTCGTCCCAGACCACCGGCTTGGTGTCGGTTTTGGTGCCGGAGAAAAGGTAGCCGCCGCTCTCGTTCTGGGCGTTGATCGACGCCACCAGCGAATCGAGCATCGTGGAAAGCTCGGCCCCGAAGCCGGCCATATCCGCGGTGCTGTGGGTGCCGTTTGCCGCCGCCAGCAGCTTGTCGTTCAGTGACAGCAGCTGGTTGCTCATGGCGGTCACGTGCGCTTCCTGGGTGGAGAGCGCGCCGCTGAGGCCGGTTATGTTGTTTTGATACTGCTTAATGGCCGCCTGCTCGCGGTTAAGCTGAACCAGGCGCGTCGCGGCGACCGGATCGTCGGACGGCACGTTAATCCGCTTCTGGGTGGACATCTGCTCCATCAGCTTGCTCATCCGGGTGCCGTTAACACCAAGCTGCGCCAGCATGGCATCTGAATTATAAAGACTACTGATTCGCATCACTCTCTTCCTTAGCGGCGGTTAAAACATGCTTAACAGGTCGCTGAAAATCTGGTTGCCGGTGGAAATCACCTTGACGTTGGCCTGGTAGGACTGCATGTAAATCTGCAGGTTCATGGCCTCTTCATCCTGGTTTACCGCGCTGAGGTTATTGCGCTGCAGCTGCGCCTGGTCGTAAACGCCCTGCGCCGCCTCCAGCTCGCTCTGGGATTTTTTACTGGCGATACCGATGTTAGAGATAATCGCCGCCGCGCCCTCGTTCAGGCTCATGTTGCCCATGCCGCCGATATCGACTTTGGTGTTCTTCAGGTCGATCAGCGCCTGCAGGTTGCCGCCGTTCCCCTGCTCGCCAGCGGTGTCGGACAGCGCCAGCTCGTTAGGATCGAGATCGTTAACCTGCAAAATCCCGTTCGGGTTATTAAGATCGAAGCTGAACAGCGGCTTGCCGGGATTGCCGTTCTTATCAAATCCTTTCGCCAGCTGGTCGTTAAACAGGGTTGCCACCGCTTCCGCCATGCCCTGCACCGAGGCCTGCATGTCCGCCAGCTCGCCGGTTTCATAATCGTACAGCGCGCCAAGCTGCCCGCCCGCGGACGGGTTCAGGGAGAAGGTGGTGTTGGAAAAGTTCAGGCTTAATACCGGGTTGCCGCTGGCATCCAGGCTGTTGCTCAGTTCGCCCGCCACTTTACCGCTCACCAGCGGCTGGCCGTTTTTCATCGCCACGGTGTAGCTGCCGTTACTGTCTTCGGTGACCTTCACGTCAGCGTAGGTGCTGAGCTGCTTAACCAGCTCGTCGCGCTGGTCGCGCAGCACGTTGCTGTTGCCGCCCGTGGAGTCCATCTCCATGATTTTTTTGTTGTAGTCAGCAATGCTCGCCGTCAGAGTGTTGATCTGCCCGACGATGGTGTCGCGCTGGTTCGCTACCGACGTCTTCTGGCCGTTGATGAAGTCATTCATATTATTGAAGCGCGTCGCCAGCGAGCCAGCCTGGTTCAGCAGCTGCTGACGGTTGGCTTCGCTTTCCGGCTCTTTGGTCAGGGCGCTGAGGGCGGAAAAGAAATCGTCCAGCCCGGTGCCCAGGCTCGTGGAGTCGGTACCGATGACTTTTTCCAGCGAGCTGAGGTACTGGTTATTGATGCCGTAGTAGTTCGCCTTGCTGTTGCTCTGCCATACCTGGTTCGTCAGGTACTGGTCAGAGACGCGGCGAATGCTGTCGACCTGCACGCCCGCACCCGCCGACATGCCGCCCGGTCCCATGGTGGCAACCGAACTCTGGATAATGCCCTGACGGCTGTAGCCCGGCGTCAGCACGTTGGAGATGTTCATGGAGGTCACGCTCATCCCAAACTGAGCGGCCTGCAAGCCGCTCCAGGCAATATTGAACATATTCATGGTTTACTCCTGCCCGCGACGTATTACCGGCACAACGGGGATTTTTAATTCCTGTAGATGTTCATCTATAGCGGCCAAAGGCTGCGTATTCTTAAGCGCGGCGCTCTCCTGTGCTCCCAGCTGGGCGATGATCATCTGCGCCAGCCCGGTGCTGCGCTGCGACGCCAGCTGAGAGGTAAGCTTATCGTCGTAGAACTCCTGCATCATGCGCTGCTGCTTGCTGTCGAACGGGTTGTCGTCCACCAGCGCCTGCGAGGCTTTACGCATCTGCTTCATCAGCGAGCGCAGGAACATCGCCTCAAACTGCTCCGCCGCCTGCTCAAGATTTTGCGGCTTCACCTGCCCGGTCACGTCGCCGGGCATGATGCTGGTTCGGGATTGAATCGCGTCTAGCATCGTCACTCCTTAAATCACCACCAGTTCGGCATCAAGCGCGCCCGCTTCGTGCAGCGCCTGCAGGATCGCCATCGTGTCGTCCGGCGCGGCGCCCAGGCTGTTGAGCGTGTTGACGATGCTGCGCAGGCTGGTGCCCGCCGAAATCGTCACCATCTGGCCCCGACCGCGGTCGACGTTAACGTCGCTTTCCGGCGTGACAACGGTTTGCCCCTGGCTAAACGCGCCCGGCTGGCTAACGTTGGAAGACTCGCGGATGGTCACGGTCAGGTTGCCGTGGGAGACCGCCGCCGCGCGCACCACCACGCCGTCGCCAATCACCACCGTGCCGGTACGGGCGTTAAACACCACGCGCGGCGGCTGCTTCGCGGCGCTGATTTGCACATCTTCCAGCATCGACATAAAGGCCACGCGCTCGCCCGCCGACAGCGGGGCGTTAACCACCACGTTGGTGGCGCTTTGCGCCGTGGCGGTGCCCGAGCCGAAGGCATTATTGAGCGCCACCGCCACGCTGTTGGCGGTTTTAAAGCTTGGGCGCTTCAGGTTGAGGATCACCTGCTGGTTCTGCTGAAAATCGGAGGGGATTTCACGCTCGACCGACCCGCCGTTCGGCACGCGGCCCACGGTCGGGGTGTTGATGGTGATGCTCGACCCGCTGTTGCCCTCGGCTTTTACGCCGCCCACCACCACGTTCCCCTGCGCCAGTGCGTAGACTTCGCCGTCGGCTCCGCGCAGCTGGGTCAGCAGCAGCGTGCCTCCGCGCAGGCTCTTGGCATCGCCAATCGACGAGACGGTGACGTCAATCGCCTGTCCGCGCGCGTAGCCCGGCGGCAGCGTGGCGCTGATCGCGACAGCAGCCACGTTTTTCAGCTTCGGGTCGATTTTGGTCGGCAGCTGCACGCCGAACTGGCGCAGCATGTTGGTCACCGACTGGCTGGTGAATTTCACCTGGTTTTTATCGCCCGTCCCGTCCAGGCCGACGACGAGGCTGTAGCCCACCAGCTGGTTTCCGCGCACGCCCTGAATATCCACCACGTTGCCCAGCCGCTCGGCCGCCGCGCCCGTGGCCCACAGCAGCATCAGAAAAAGCATTGCCTTACGCATTACGCACTCCATTAAATCGGGAACAGCGGATGGTTAAAGAAGCGGGTCAGCCAGCCTGCGGAGTTGGCGTCGCTTAGCGCGCCGCGTCCGGCGTAGGAAATACGCGCGTTGGCAATGCGCTGCGAGGAGACCGAGTTATCGCGCTCAATGTCATCCGCGCGCACCAGCCCGGTCACGCGCATGTACTCATCGCCCTGGTTAAGGGTCAGCCATTTTTCGCCGCGGATCGCCAGCACGCCGTTCGGCAGCACCTTGTAGACCGCAACGGTGATGGCACCGCGCAGGCTGTTTTGCTGCTGTGAGGTGGCATTACCGTTGAAGTTGCGGCTGCCGTCTATCGAGCCCGAGAGGCTATCAACCGAATGACCGAACGCCTCCGGCACGCCGATGGCGACGTCGTTTTTCTTGCCGAAGTTGGTGCGCGCCTGCTTGCTCGCCTGCGTGGACTCGTCCAGCTTGATGGTCAGAATATCGCCCACGCGGTAGGCGCGGCGGTCCTGCGTTAACGACCAGTTGTAGTTGGCGTTATATAGCCCGCCGCCCTGAACCTGCGTCGGCGGTAAGGAGAAATCTTCTGGCGGCGCGTAGGCCGCGTCGTCTTTTTGCACCAGCAGGGCCGGGCTTTCACACCCGGCCAGCAGCAGCGCAAAAAAGCCGATAACTAGCTGCTTTTTCATTTTCCGTTCACTTCACTTAACTTCACGCGTTACATCGACTGCGTGACAAACTTCAGCATGTCATCTGCCGCAGAGACCATTTTGGCGTTCATCTCGTAGGCGCGCTGAACGGTGATCATGTCGACCATCTCTTCAACCACCTGTACGTTAGACCCCTCCAGCGAACCCTGCTCCAGCTGACCAAAGGCCTCCTCACCGGCGACGCCCTCAACCGCTTCACCGCTGGCCGCGGTTTCGCGATACAGGTTGCCGCCGATGGCCTCCAGCCCGGCCGGATTGACGAAGTTCACCAGCGTAATTTGCCCCAGCTCAACCGGCTCGGCTTCGCCCGCTACCGTGGCGGTCACGGTGCCGTCTTTGCCAATCTGGATATCCTTCACGTTGTCCGGCAGTTCGATCTGCGGCACCAGCGGCAGGCCCTGCGCGTTGGTCAGCAGGCCGTCCGGGTTTTTCTGGAAGTTACCGGCGCGGGTGTAGGCGATATCGCCGTCGCTGGTTTCTACCTGGAAAAAGCCCTGGCCGGTAATCGCCACGTCCAGCGTCTGCCCGGTGTTTTGAATGTTGCCGGTCGAGAACTCTTTTTGGGTGCCGAGGATCTTCACGCCGGTTCCGAACTGAATGCCGGTCGGCGAGGTGTTGTTCTGGTCAAGCTGGCCGCCCGGCGTGCGCTGGTTCTGATAGAACAGATCGGCGAACATCACGCGGTCGCGCTTGAAGCCGGTGGTGTTCACGTTCGCCAGGTTGTTGGAGATTGCGCTCATCTTCGCGTCTTGCGCGGCGAGGCCGGTTTTACTGATCCATAAAGCGGGATTCATCGTTATTCCTTACTCAATCAGGTATTGCGCAGCAGACGGTTGCCCGCCGTCGCCAGGTCTTCCGCCGCCTTCATCATCTTGATCTGAGCTTCAAACTGGCGGTTAAGCGCAATGCTGGAGACCATTTCGCTGATAGCCGACACGTTGGAGCTTTCGAGGTGGCCGGAAACCAGCTCGACCTCTTCCGTGCGCGGGTTGACGTTGGCGCTGGTGATCATAAACCCGGCGGCGTTTTTGCTGAGCTGCGACGCGGGAATGTCCACCAGCTTGATGCGGTCAATGTCCATCGGCGCGGCCACGTTGCCGTCGTCCGGCACGATGGAGATCACGCCGTCGTCGGCGATGCTGATGGACGTAAACGGCGGCAGCACGATCGGGCCGTTATCGCCGGAGACCGGCAGGCCGTCGATGGTCAAATCCCCTTCCGGGCCGACCTGCATCTGGCCGTTTCGGGTGTAAACCTCGCGGTTGCCGCTCACCAGCGCAATCAGCCCGCTGCCCTTGATGGCCACGTCGAGATCGCGCCCGGTGTCGCGGGTTGCCCCCGGCGTCAGGTCAACGCCGCCCTGCTGCGGCTGAACCAGGAAGCGGGAGGCATAGCCCTCCCCCTGAATCTGCTGCGAGATGGCGTTTTCCAGATCGTGACGAAAGCCCTGCGTATTGACGTTTGCCAGGTTGTTCGCATGAATTTGCTGCTGGGCGAGGCTACGCGATGCCCCGCTCACGGCGGTATAAATTAAGTGGTCCATTACACCGCCTGGAACAGCGCCGTCATCATGCTGTCGTTGGTGCTGATCACCTTGGTGTTGGCCTGATAGTTACGCTGGGCGGTCATCAATCCCACCAGCTCTGAGGTCAGGTCAACGTTGGAGCCTTCCAGGGTGTTGGAGGTTAGCGCGCCCAGCAGGCCGGAGCCCGGGGTGCCGGTCAGCGGCGAGCCGGAGCTGGCGGTCTCGGTCCAGGTAGTGCCGTTCTGTGACGAAAGACCGTTCGGGTTAGCAAAGGTCGCCAGAATCACCTGGCCCTGCAGCAGGCGCTGGCCGTTAGAGAAGGTGGCATAGACGCTGCCGTCCTTATCGATGGTCTGCCCGGTGCGCTCGCCGGAGGCGTAGCCGTTGCCGTTGTTTTTGCTGACGGAGAAATCAGAGCCGAACTGGGTGGTGCCCTTGTAGTTCAGCTCCAGCTCAATGTTGTCCGCGCCTGGGATGCTAGCGTTAAGCTTGACCGTGCCGTTAGGCGTCAGCAAAACGCCCTGCTCGGTGAAAGTCATCTCCTGCGGGGTGGTGCTCACCTGTTTGTCGTCCATGTAGTAGTGCACTTCCCAGGTGTTATCGTCGGTTTTGACGAAGTACTGCTTCAGGGTGTGCTCGCGGCCCAGCGAGTCATACACCTGGGTGGCGTAGGTGTGGTTGTAGGAGCTATCGTCGCTCGGATCGAACGTGGTCGTCTTCGGCTTATCCTCAGTGGCGTTGAGGTTGGCCGTGAAGTCGAGCGAGCTGGTCGCCTTCGCCGGAATCGAGCCGCTGCTGATGGTCAGGTTGCCAACGGTACCGGTCTGGATCACGCCGTTGGCGTCAACCGGGTAACCCTGCAGGTACATGCCCTGGTTGTTAACCAGGTTGCCGAGGCTGTCGGTCTGCATATAGCCCGCGCGGGTGTAGGCGGTGGAGCCCGCACTGTCGCGCATGACGAAAAAGCCTTCGCCGTTAATGGCCAGATCGAGGCTGCTGGCGGAGGAAAAAATGCTTCCGCTTTTCGAAATACTCTGGGCAATGCTGGTAACGCCCACGCCCAGCGGCTGGCCTTCGGCATACAGCGAGGCGAACTCGGCGCGGCCCGACTTAAAGCCCACGGTGCCGGAGTTGGCAATGTTGTTGGAGATGGCGCCCAGCTGTTCGTTAATGGCATTCAAGCCAGAAATGGCAATATCAAAGCTCATAGTGGTTCCTGATTAACTCATCAATGTTTTTGCGTTGCTGTTGTTTGAAGGCGACTGGCCAAACTGCGTAATCTGGTGATAGGGCACGTCGCCGATGCCCGGAATGTTGAGCACAATCGCGCTGCCATCCATAGGAATACGCACGTTATTCACTACGCCGCTTACCTCAATCGGCACCGTTGCATCGTCAACATCGGTGACCACGGTCATCGTGTATTTCCCCTCTTTGAGCCCCAGCTCTTCCGGGTTTATCGTGAAGTTCACGTCGCCGGCTTCCTGCTTGCCCAGCTCAATTTTGGTTTCGGTTCCCGTCTCATCCTTCAGGATGACCGTCACCGTGTTGGCGGCATGTTCCAGGTTCAGGCGGCCGTCCACGCTGGTACTGCCGTCGGTCTGGATGGTGTCGGTTTTGACCATCACCTTCTGCCCCACCAGGTTACCCGTTGACAGGGTTTGCAGGTTGTCCATCAGTACGCCGATGTTCTGCATCCCGACCATCATGTTTTCCATCGACTGCACCTGCGTCAGCTGCGCAAGCTGGCTGACGTATTCGGTACCGTCGGTGGGGTTAAGCGGATCCTGGTTCTGGATTTGCGCCACCAGTAGCTGCATAAACAGGTTGTTCATCCCTGCTGCGGTGTTGTCGTTCGCGGATACGGTACTATCCCGGGTGGTGGTGGTATCACCGGACTGAGTGGAAACGCCATTCACGCTCATCTGTTACGCCTCGCCAAGCCGCAGCAGGCTCTGCTGCATGCTTTTCACATTGTTAAGAACATCGACGTTGGTTTCGAAGTTACGCGACGCCGACATCATGTCCGCCATCTCTTCCACCACGTTGATATCGGGATACCAGACGTAGCCGTCCGGGTTCGCCATCGGGTGGTGCGGCTCGTAGCGCTGCACCGCGTTTCCCGACGTCACCACGTCCAGCACCTGCACGCGGGCACCGGAGATCGCATCGCGGTTGGTTAACTCGTCGTTCTGGTAAACCGCCGCAAACACCGGGCGGCGCGCTTTGTACACATTGCCCTCGTCCACCGCCGGGGTTTCGGCGTTGGCGAGGTTACTGGCGATGGTGTTCAGCCGGACGGTTTGCGCCGTCATCGCAGAACCCGATACACGGTAAATATCGCTAAAAGCCATTGTTTGTTACCTGATTCAATTACTTACCTTCAATTGCCTTTTTCAGGCCGGTGAATTTCATGTTCAAAAACGCCAGGCTCATCTGGTAGTCCTGCACGTTTTTTGAAAACTCGGCCTGCTCCACGTCAAGCGCAACGGTGTTGCCGTCCGAGGAGGGTTGATACGGCACGCGGTACATCTCCTGCGGCGCGGAGCCGGGAAAGAAATCGCGCTGCGAGCGTTGCATCTCTGCGGCAAAATCAATATCTTTAGCCTGGAAGTTGGGGGTATCGACGTTAGCCAGATTTGCTGAAAGCAGTTCCGCCCTGGAAAGTCGAAGTGCTACAGCCTGCGGATGAACGCCCAATGCCTTGTCAAAAGTAATACTCACCACTCACTCCTTTCTTTGGTGGACACCTGCGAGAGTCCATGTTGCTGCAACCTATTAAGCAACTATCGTGCCAGGTTTTTAACACCATGAATTTAATAGACTTATCTGTTACAACTGCCGCATGCAGGAAGCCTTTTTTCCGCTGGTCTATTCCGGCGGCAATGCTGTGCCTGCTCGCGCTTCCGGCGGCAGCGCAGCCTCAGGCCACCACCGCGCGTAAGCAGGTTTACGCCCGCGTACAGCAGCAGGCCTCGGACGCCATTCGCCAGGAGGCCCAGCGCAACCGCTGGGAGGATTACCAGGCGAAGCTGAACCTGTTTATTCCGTCTGAAATTTCGCAATACGCCCCCTGCCCCACGCCGCTTGCCGTGAGCATGCCCGGCGGCGAGCGCCTCGACCTGCGCCGCCTGCGATTTGACGTGCGTTGTGAATCCGGCCGCGGCTGGGACGTGGCGGTCACGGTAAAGCCGGATATCTACCTGCAGGTGCTGATGCCGACGCGCACGCTGGAACGCGGCCACGTGCTGGCGGCGTCCGACCTCACGCGCAAAAAATTCAACATCAGCAACCTGCGCAGCGGCTATATCACCCGGCCGGATGACGCGGTGGGCCTGACGCTCAGGCGCCGCGTGCGCGAGATGCAGCCCCTGAGCCAGAGCCAGCTGGATTCACCGGTGATGGTGGAGCGCGGACAGCGCGTGCTGATGATTGCCGACCAGGACGGCGTGGAGGCGCGAACCATGGGGATAGCCGCCAAAAAAGGCCGCAAGGGCGAGATGATCAAGGTGAAAAACGAGAGCAGCGAGCGGGAAGTCACCGCAACGGTGATCGACATGGGCGTGGTCAGAACCGGCTTTGCGGCAGCGAAATAAAATATGCCGCCGCGCTTAAGTTTTTCCGCCACTGCGCCGCTTTACCCAGGTAAGGCGCCGGGAAACGATCTTTCCGCTCTGGCGAAAACGACGAATAACAATCCGTAGATGGAGTAATGCGATGAAAGTGACATCCACCCAGTACGCAATGACGAGCGCGATCAACCAGGCCAGCAGCACGGCCACGACCCGCGCGTCCGGCACTGACGAGATGAAAACAGCCAAAACCGCAGCCATCGATCCCGTGCTTGGCGATGCGCAGACCCAGCTGGCAGCTCTGCCAGAGGTGGATATGGCGCGCGTGGCCCGCATGAAAGACGCCATTGCGAGCGGAAAAATCAGCATCGACGTTGATTCGCTGGCAGGCGCGATTGAGAAATATTATCAGAGGTAACAATGAGTAACGCCGCACAGTGCGTAAAAACCCTGGTGCAGGGCATGGTAGAAGACCGTGAAACCTACGGCAGCCTGAAAGCCCTGCTTTCCGACCAGCGTCAGTGGCTTATCGCACGCGATACGGCAAAGCTGGAGGAACTCAACCCGCAGCTTATCGCCTGCTACGAGCGCCTTTCCCACAACAGCAAGCAGCGCTACCAGCTTCTGACTCAGCTGGGCATTCCGGTCGGCACGCCGGGCCTGCGCACGCTGTTCTCCCGTCTTCCCGCCACGCATCAACGCCAGCTCAACGGCCTCTGGGACGCGCTTGAGCAGGTCGCCGCCGAGTGTAAAGCGCTTAACGATAGCAACATTGCCGTGCTCTCAATGCAGCAGGAGATCCTGCAAAACCTGCTGAACATCAGCGAGCCGGAAAACTGGCTGTATGAGCAGGAGTGCAAATGATTGGTTTTTATATGGAAACGATTGAAAACACGCGTTTCTACTGTCGTATCATTCAAGCGCTGCCTGCTAGCGAGCAGCAAAACATTATTGCCATCTCCCCCTGGGAGCAGATTAGCGACTGGCTGAGTACGCAGCCATGTCAGTCCGCAATGGTGAGAATTAACGGTGAAATCGATATCCCTTCACCTCAGGCCTTTAAAGAGAATAAGCCCGCGATATTTTCACGTATTGAGAGTGATATCCGCACGTCCCGTGAATTTTTGATACAGGGCATGCCCTTTGAGCGCTGCTGGAATATTTATTTGTATCTGCTGCTGCAGCTGATGAATAAGCCCGAACTGGCGACCCTGACGAAAATGATCCTCTGCTCCGGCAACGGGCTGGCAGAAAAGCCAGCCACACTTTTTTGCCAGCAACGAAACATTGTCA
The DNA here is from genome assembly GCF_045257065.1 of Enterobacter sp. PP-008-ECC_S150. Lineage (NCBI taxonomy): Bacteria > Pseudomonadati > Pseudomonadota > Gammaproteobacteria > Enterobacterales > Enterobacteriaceae > Enterobacter > Enterobacter sp. PP-008-ECC_S150. The sequence continues at coordinate 40,752 of NZ_JBJHHG010000016.1, forward strand.
CGCGCTATACAGAACTGGCTAATTTTCCCAATAAAGTGTTTATCGATCCCGAGGGAGCAAATGCGTACTCTGCGCTGGCGAAGCATCCTGAATGCCTTGATCTCCTCCCCGCCGTGACAGAGGAATTTCATGCAGAATGGATGGCCTACTACGAAGCAGAAAAACGCCAGCCGCCGCTGCAGGCACGCAACAATCCCTGCTCGCCTCTTATTGCGAAAATCGCTAAAGACACCGTTTTGCCACGCAAAAAGGGCTTTATTTTCCTGCCGCTGCAGGTTTCTTACGATACCCAGCTGTGGCTGAATGCTGACCTGCGTAATAAAGAAGCTATTCTTCATGGCAGCCGCGCTGCACGTCAGGAAAAGCGGGATTTGGTTGTCAAGATACACCCGGCGGAAACAGCGCCCGAAGAATTGCTTGATATCGCTCATCTCCAGCATCAGCACCGCTTTTTTATTACGCAGGAAAACACGTTGGATTTAATCAAGGCCGCTGACCGGGTGATTACAATTAACTCAACCGTAGGAATGGAAGCGCTGTTGTATCATAAACCCGTTGAAATCCTGGGACGCGCCTTTTACCAACACTTCGATAATGAACGATTGAAGAAGTATATCCATCATTATCTCTTTACCGGGGTTGAAGTTCGTGCGGAAACGCCTATTCCTGAAGCCACTGCCCGCGCGTTTATTAGACACTAATGCTTATGGAAACTATTAACTGGGGTGCGTTTTCCCGTATCGTTTATATCAACCTCGCTCATCGTCGCGATCGGAACGTCAGAATGAAGCGTCAGTTCCGGGAGCTGGGCGCACCAAAAGAGAAAATCATCCGCTTCGATGCCATCAAAGCGACACCGGGCGTTATCGGCTGCGTAAGGTCACATATTGCCGTTCTGGAAATGGCGATGGAAAGCGGCTGGGAAGATGTCCTCATTTTTGAAGATGATTTTCAGTTTGGGCGTGACGACGAGAATATTTCACGTTTGAACAGATGGCTTCATACGCTGAGTGGCGTAAGCTGGGACGTGGCGTTTCTGGCCGCCAACTATCATCGCGTGACGCCTTTAAAAAGCGTCGATTACCTCATTCGCGTCAATCAGGCATGGTGCGCCTGCGCCTACTGGGTGAAACGTCACTATTATCCACAACTGTTGGCTAATTTTCGCCAAAGCCTGGCTTATCTTGAGCAGGGAGGAGAGCCACAATGCTTTGCGCTAGACGTTCACTGGTGGCATTTAATGATGAAAGATTGTTGGCTAGGCCTTTACCCTTGCGCCGGTTATCAAGCGGCTGACAGGAGTGATATTGAGCTAGCCGATATTGACTACCGCCCGTTATTTTTTAAATCCCTTGATACGATAGTGTAAAAAAAGCGGCAATCGCCGCTTTTTTCAGATCAACGAAAGCCCGCACAGCAGCGTGAAGTCCGCTCCGTTTTCCCCGTCGTCCGCGCGCGGGTTCTGTAACTGCCAGCCGTACCAGGCGCTGAACAGCGCGCTGAATTCATCTGCCGTGAGCTGTTCGTTATCCTCCAGCCACATAGCGCACAGCATCTTCAGCTGGAAGAACTGACTGGTTAATGATTTCAACGCCGCGCCGTAGTTGCTCGCACTCCGGTACGGAAAATAATCGCTATATAAGCGGTACAGCAGCACGTTGCGGACGATAAACGGCTGCGCCTCAAAAAGAGGGATCGCCTTGCCGTCCAGCTCGCGTAAACGCTCCTGCAGGCGCGCGGGCTGCATGACCGCCAGCTCGCTGAGCTTAAACATCAGCATCATTTTCTGCATCGCGGGCACGTTCAGATTCAGGCGCATCGCGCCCATCTTGCCCAGCGCCTCAACGCGGTTGACCTCAATCGGCGGCAGCAGGGCCAGTTGCTCGCTTAACACGCCCGCCTCTGCCAGCTGGGCCAGCTGCTCGCCCATGGCGTTCAGGTTTTGCGGATCGCGCTGGTTCTCCTCCACGTAGCGCTGCGCTTTGCTGAGCAGCACGCCGATGGCGTACAGGCTGCTCTCCAGCGCGAGCGCCGGATGCACGGCCATGTTGATGCACTGCTGGTTTAAGGCCTCGTCCCAGGCATTCTGCTCGTGGCCGTCGGCCTCGACCTCACCGGCATGCAGCATAAACGCGTCCGGGTTGAGGAGGATTTCACGCGCGGCGCTTTCGCAGGCGGCGTTAAGGCTCTCGCGCTGCTGGTTGCCCAGCGTGATGCACGTCTTCGGCCACTCGCCGGACGCGTCCTCGCAGGCCGGACAGGTACACGCCTCTTGCCGCGCGTTAAACCGAATCACGTATTCAGGTTGGTAGTGTTCTATCAGTTCCATACATGCTGCTCCAGCCGCGGCAGTGGCGGCGATACTCATTGAAAGTTTTTGCGAAAAAACCAGTGGGTACAGTCGATAACGTCGCCGCTTGCGGGATCTTTTATCTCGGGTAAAAAAGCGAAGCTGGGCTGTAAACCCAGCCAGCAGTGGGCCTGCATCAGCAGCGGCCAGCAGGCGTCCAGGCCCGCGCCCTGCTGATGCGCCTGCCGATAAACGTCAAGCAGCGTGGGGATATAATCGCCCTTCACCGCATAGGCACATCCGCAGCCGCCCTTCAGCACGCGCGCCACGCCGGGCAGGGCCTTAAGCGCGGAAATGTTCTCGTAACGTCCGCCGAGCACCACCGCCTGCCAGTCAATATGGGGCAGGCGCTCAAGCAGCCGGTTCACCGTTTTGAGAGAGTGCTCTTTGCGCACGTATTTCACCGCCGCATCAATCAGCACCACGCTGTGCCATTGCTCGCGCTGAGCCTGTTCCAGCACCGCGCAGTGCGTCTCCAGCTCGCTGTGGTCAGGATCGCGGGCAAAAGCCACCAGCTGCGCGTCGCCTAACCCCAGTGAAGCGAGGCTCTGCCGCTGGTTCTCCAGCATGTCTGGCCGTTCGGGATCGTAGATCGCCACCACCTTGCCAAACGCCTGCCAGTCCACGGTGGCGCTGAGCGGCGCGGAGCTTAAGCGGCGGTAGTGGCTCAGCAGGTTGCGGTCGGTGACAAAGTCCTCCAGCGTCAGGTCTACGGGCGTGCAGGAGCCGAGCACAAAGTCTTTGTCGTAGGTATTGGCGCTGTGCGAGATGCACAGAATGGCCTCGCGCGGATCGATCTGCTGCACCGGCGCGGTGAAGTTGTTGAGAAACGCCTGCTCTTCCGCCAGCGTGGCGGTGTCATCATAGCGGTGGTTTTTCAGGAAGTTGCGGTGATAGCCAAACGTGCCGTTCAGCGCGTGGCGCTCCCCAAACGCGTGGGTGCGGTAAATTTTGTCGAGGTGGCTGTACCAGATGTAGATGGTGTCGCTACCGGAAAACAGCGCGTTGTTACGCTGCATCGCCGCCACCTGCATGCTGATTTTGTTCGGCGCATAGTAGTCGTCATCGTCGAAGCAGATGATGTACTCGCCCTTCGCCATCTCGTTGAGCATGTTGCGCTTTTTGCCCAGATCGAGCCGCTCCGGGCTGTGAACGTAGCGCACGGTGCACACTGCAGGGTCGACCATCATGGCGATCAGGTCTTCGTTACTCTGCGCCGAGTCATCCAGAATAATCAGCTCGCGCCTGTCGGCCGGGTAGTCCTGATACTGGAAGATGTAGAGCAGATAGGGCAAAAACGCCCGGCGGTTCCAGGTGGGACAAACCACGCTCACGAACGGGGTGCCGTAGGTTTTTTTCTGCTGCTGGCGTTTCAGCAGCGTCTGCATCAGATTGCTCATACTATCGCTGTCGCTGTGCCTGTTGTTGACGCAGCCAGCACTGTGCCGATACCGCGTCGGTGGTTTTCTGATCGCGTCGCTCCTGCTCAAGGCGCTGGGCTTCCCGGCGCGAGGCCAGCACCAGCTCAAGGCTTTTCTCCCGGCGGGACTCCGCCAGCAGGTTGCCCTGCAGCTTTTGTGCCTCCACGTTCGCCAGCGCCTGCTCCTGCTTTTGCCAGTCGATCACGCGCTGAATGTGGCGCTTGTAGACGGACTGGTTGCAGAGCATGGTCGCGCCGCCCTGCAGCTCCTGCACGGTGTTGTTGGCCAGGTTCGACAGGGCGTGAATGTTCTTTTCCAGCCGCTGGCACAGCTGCTGCTGCGTGGCCAGCCGGGCGCTGAGATCCTGCACCGCGCGGTTACGCAGCAGGTGCAGCTGTTCAAGGGTGTTAATCAGTTTGCTCATCGGAAATTATCCTGCCTGCGCCAGCGCGCTCAGGTCGGCAATGGTTTTCTCCAGCGGAGCAGCATCCTGAACCTCCTGCTGCAGAAAACGGGTAATGGCCGGGGCGAGGTTGACCGCTTTGTCGGCCAGCGGGTCGGCCCCCGCCACGTAACCGCCGAGCGGGATCAGCGGCTTAATGCTTTGATATTCTGCGTAAAGCTGCTTCAGCGTGCGCGCGGCACGCTGATGCGCCTGCTGCGTCACCTGGCTCATGCAGCGGCTGATGGACTGGCCGATATCGATTGCCGGATAGTGCCCGGCCTCCGCCAGGTGGCGCGACAGCACGATGTGGCCGTCGAGCACGGCGCGCGCGCAGTCGACGATTGGGTCCTGCTGATCGTCCCCCTCCGCCAGCACCGTATAAATGGCGGTCATCGAGCCGTGGCTTTCGCTGTTGCCCGCGCTCTCCACCAGCTTCGGGATCAGGCCAAACGCCGAAGGCGGATAGCCTTTGGTGGCGGGCGGTTCGCCCAGCGAGAGGGCGATTTCGCGCTGCGCCATGGCGTAGCGCGTCAGGGAATCCACCAGCAGCAGCACGTCTTTGCCTTTATCGCGGTAGTAGCTGGCGATGGTGTGGCACAGCTCGGTAGCCTTGATGCGCATCAGCGGCGATTCGTCCGCCGGCGCGGCGACAATCACCGATTTGCGCCGCCCCTCTTCGCCCAGCGAGTGTTCGATAAACTCTTTTACCTCGCGCCCGCGCTCGCCGATCAGCCCCACGACCACGACCTCCGCCTGGGTGTAGCGGGTGATCATGCCAAGCAGCACGCTTTTCCCCACGCCGCTGCCCGCCATCAGCCCGACGCGTTGGCCTTTGCCGATGGTCAGCAGGCCGTTAATCGCCCGCACGCCCACGTCGAGCGGCGCATCAACCGGCTGGCGCCTGAGCGGATGCACCTGCGGCAGCTGCTGCGGCAGCACGGTGTCGCCGGTCAGCTTGCCTTTATCATCAATTGGCTCGCCGAGGCCGTTGACCACGCGGCCGAGCCACTGGTCGCCAATCAGCACGCCGTGCTGTTTGTCCATGGGATAAACGCGCGCGCCCGCCATCAGTCCGGCGGGCTGTTTGAAGGGCATCAGGAAGGTCACTTCGCGGTCAAAGCCGACGACCTGCGCCTCCATCAGTTCGCCTTCCGCGCCTTCAACCTGGCACAGCTGGCCCACGGCGAGGCGGCAGCCGACGCACTCCAGCAGAATGCCCGCCACGCGCACCAGCCTTCCGGCCACGCGGGCGAGATTAATGTTCTCCAGCGAGCGTAAAACCTGCTCGAAGTCGCGATCACTCATCGTGCGATTCCGGCAGCAGGCTCGCCTTCAGGGCGTCCATGCACTGGTCGAGACGGTGCTGGCAGCCCACGTCCATCTCGGTGGTATTGGTGATCACCCGGCACTCGCCCGGCGCCAGGTCCGGGTCGGCGGTCAGCCCCCAGTGCGCCACTTTTTCCGGTTCGGCCTCGCTGATGCGGCGGTGCTCCTCGCTGTTCAGCATGACTTTCACCTGCTCCGGCTGCTGCGGCAGCGCGGCCAGCGCCTCTTCCACCAGGGTGAGGATTTGCGTGGGATGGAGCGTCAGCTCGCAGCGGATTACCTGGCGGGTCACTTTTTCAACCAGCTGTAAAAGCTCTTCGCGACGGCGCTGTTCATAGTTGGCCATGAACGCCTCCATCGACGCGATAATGCTGTCCAGCGGGTGTGCGGCCTCAAGAAACTGCTGGCGCGCCTGGGTTTTGCCCTCGGAGCGGCCCTTGCGCACCCCCTCTTCAAACCCCAGCCGCAGCCCTTCCTGGTAGCCCTCTTCTTTGCCCTCTTCCATGCCCTGGGCAAAGCCGCGGTTCAGCCCTTCCTGAAAGCCCTGCTGCAGCTGCGACTGCAGCGCGGCATCGTCCAGCGCCTGGCGCGCGTCGTCGGCGAGGTTTTGCACCGGGCGACGCTTGCGCAGCGGCGGGAATTTATGCAGGCGCGGTTTTACCACCGCCTGGCGGCTGGAGGTCAGGGCGCTCAGCGGTAAGCTCTGTTTCTTGTACATGGGTTACTCCATGGTCTGCTCGGTGAACAGCTGAACCTGAATTTCGCCCTCTTCCGCCAGCTGGCGCACCGTCGCCATGATCTCTTTACGCACATGCTCGATGCGGCTCACCGGCACCGGCCCAAGGCGGGTGGTGGTGGATTGCAGCAGCGTCACCTGACGCTTCGGCATGACGTTGAAAATGGCCTGACGCAGCACCGGCTCGGTGCCCTTGAGCGCAATCGCCCACTCTTCGATAGAAATTTCTTCCATCAGGCGCTGCAGGGTGGCCGGCGTCTGGCGGCTGAGGATGTAGAACTCGTACATCTCCTCTTCCAGCTCGTCCACCACCTCGGCATCGCGCTCGCGCAGCTGGTTGAGCAGCTGCTGCTGGTTACTCGAAATGCGGTTAACAATGTTGGCCGCGTGCTTGATGCCGACCACTTTTGAACCGTGCTCGGACAGTACAGACACGCCGCGCTCGATCAGGCGGTCCAGCTCGTTGATGACGTCGCGGTTGACGTCGTCCAGCCGGGCGATGCGCCAGACGATTTCGTCCTGCCGCTCCTGCGGCAGGGCGCTGAGCACGCCCGCCGCCACGTCCGGCGGCAGAAACGCGAGGAACACCGCCTGCAGCTGCAGGTGCTCTTGCTCAATCAGCGCCGCAAGCTGCGGAATATCGACCCACTGCAGCCGCGCCATGCGATGGCGGATTTCGTCGCCGTAGATACCGTTGATCACGCTGCCGGCAATTTCACCACCCAGCGCCTTCTCAAGAATGCCGCGCAGGTAGCTGCGCGACGCGCCGTTGATGCCGCTCTGCTCGCGGTAATCGTCAAAAAAATTGTTCATGGCGTGGCGAGCCTGGTCGACCTTCACGCCGTGCAGACGCGCCATGGTGTCGCTCAGCAGGATCACCTCGTCGCGGTTCATCTTCTGCATCACCTTAGCCGCTGCCTCTTCGCCCACGCTGAGCAACAAAATGGCGGCCTGCTCCAGTCGGCTGCGCCCGGCTGCGGTGCTGCCCTTACTGCTGCTGCTTGTTATCAGTTCGCTCATTGCTGTTGATCCATTGTTTCAAGACTTCTGCCATACGTTCCGTTTCGTTTTCCGCCAGCATCTGCAGGTACTCCACCTTGGTTTCAAGGCCAGAGCTTTGCGGCGGCAGTTCCGTATCCTGGTTGAATGCCGGGCCCGGCAGCCCGGTCAGGCCAGCTTCCGTAGTGACCATGCTGTTCTCAAGCGCCTCGTTCTGCGCGCTGCCCTCGATTGCCGCTCGCTCGGCAGGTTCACGACGTCCGTAGCGCTGGGCCAGCGGACGCAGGCCAAACAGCAGCGCGAGCAGAATCAGCATGCCAATCCCGCCGTTTTGCCCCCAGTACTGGATATTCGGGTCTTGCCACCATTTCAGCTCCGGCAGGCCATCCGGCGTTCTGTCGATAAAGGCCAGCCTGTCCAGCGTCAGCGAGTCGCCGCGCGCTTTTTCGATGCCAGCGGCATCTTCTACCAGCTTCGTTAGCGCGGTGAGCTGTTCCGGCGTCATATTGGCAAGCGGCGCGGCGGCCTGGTTAAGCGCCACCGCTACGCGCAGTTTTTCCAGCTTGTAGCCCGGGTGGCGGATGTGGCGAATATCGCGGTCGAATGCGTATTTACGCTGCTCCTGGCTGCGGTTCGAAAGCGAGCTCGGATTGCTGGTCTGCGTCTGGGTTTGCGCCGTCTGCTGATTGGCTGCCATTGGCGGCGTCACGGCGGTCGGCTGATTGACCGGGCGGTTGCTGAGCGAGCCGGGTATCCCCATCGCCAGCGCGTTGGTGGTGTTTTCGCGGGAGATATTTTCGTCGCTGATCTGCGGCTCTTTGCCCAGACGCTCCTGCGTCTCTTCCACGCTGCTCATGTCGACGGTTGGCGTCACGCTGATGCGGAAGTTTTCGCTGCCGAACAGCGGCGCGAGTAATCCGGCAATGTTGTTGGTGGTTTCATTTTTGATGCGGTCGATCACGTCGCGGCTCTGGCGAATGCTCGCCATGCTGGTGCCGCCCTGCTGGGCGTTTTCCGACAGCAGCGTGCCTGCCTGATCCACCACGCGCACGCTGGCGGCCTGCATGCCCGGCACGCTGCCCGCAACGAGCTGTACGATCGCCGCTACCTGCTGCTCGTCCAGGTGCTTGCCGTAGCGCAGCTGCAGCATCACCGACGCGCTGCTCTGCGGCTTGTTGGTCATCACGAACGAGCTGGACTCGCTCAGCCCCAGATGCACGCGCGCGTTTTCAACCGGGTCCAGCGCCATGATGCTGCGCGCCAGCTCGCCTTCCAGGCTGCGCTTGTAGCGCACGTTTTGAACGAACTGGCTGCTGCCGAGCATCTCTTCTTTATCCATCAGCTCGTAGCCGTCCGGCATCACGGCGGTAATGCCTTTCGCCGCCAGCGCCATGCGCGCGCGCGGGAGCTTGTCCTCCGGGATCAGAATCTGGCCGTTGTCGGGGTTAATGCGGTAGGCGATAGATTCCGCCCCCAGCACTTCAACCACCTGCGCCACGGGCAGCTTTTCCTGGCTGCCGTACAGCGCCACGTAGCCCTGATTGCTGCGCCACAGGGAAAACACGATTGCCGCAACCAGCGCCACGCCGCCCGCGGCCATTAGCCACTGCGGTTTAATGCGCCCGGTCGGGAGGGGTAAGGCAGAAAATCTATCTTTTAACTTAGTCAGCACGGGAAAACCTTACAGCGGAGTATTCATCACTTCGTCGAGCGCAGTGGTGAGCTTGTTACGGACCTGCATCATGGCGGAGAAGGCGACGCTGGCTTTTTGCGATTCAATCATCGCTCCGGCCAGATCGTCGCTTTGCCCAAGCTCAATCGCTTTTTGCTTCGCCCCCGCGGAATGCTGCAAGGCGTCGACGTTGTCGATGGCGTTGTTCAGAACCTGCGAAAAAGAGAGGTCGCGCGTGCCGGTGACGCCGGAAAGGGAAGCGCCCGGCGCAATGAACCCCGCGTCGCCGGTTGAGCCTGAGGCGGCCACGGCGGCAACGTTGCGCATTCTGTCCAGCATCGCCTGCTGGCTGGCGTGCAGGCCGATAGCGGTAATTTTGTCCATGGTGTTAGTCTCGCGCGCCCGTTATGAGTAGCATTCGAAATCGATACCTTCTTCGCGCATGGAGGCTAACCGGTAGCGCAGCGCCCGGGGCGTAATCCCTAAAAACGCGGCGGTTTTAGACTTATTGCCGTTGTGTCGCTTCAGCAGTTCGATGATGTATTGATATTCCGCCATCCGGCCATGCAGCTTGACGTTGCTGATGGCCGCTGGGGCGGCCTGCTGCTCGCGGTAGGCGGGCATGACGTCTACGCCGTCTAAGGTCGCGAGCGGCGCGAGCGCCGGCAGGCCAAAGTCTCTGGCGGTAATCTCTTCGCCGTTGCTCAGGATCATCCCGCGCTGGATCACGTTCTCCAGCTCGCGCACGTTGCCCGGCCAGTCATAGGCCAGCAGCGCGTGGCGCGCCTCTTCGCTCAGACGAACGTTGCCCTTGTGGAACGCTTTGTATTTGGCGATGAACCGCATCGCCAGCGGAATAATATCCAGGCGGCGCTCGCGCAGCGGTTTGATATGAATCGGCACAACCGAAATACGGTAGAACAGATCCTGGCGAAAACGGCCCTCGGCAATTTCCTGCTGTAAATCTTTATTGGTAGAGGCCACCAGGCGAATATCCAGCGGGATTTTCTTATGGCTGCCGAGGCGCTCAACTTCCTGCTCCTGTAATACGCGCAGTAATTTCGCCTGCAGCGCCAGCGGCATATCGCCAATTTCATCAAGCAGTAACGTACCGCCGTTCGCCTGTTCAAATTTACCGGCAACGCTTGTCACCGCACCGGTAAATGCGCCCTTTTCGTAGCCGAATAATATGGCTTCCAGCATGCTTTCAGGAATAGCGGCGCAGTTAACGCCAACGTAAGGCGCATCGGCTCCGAGGGCGTTTTCATGAATGTAGCGGGAAATACACTCTTTCCCTGTACCCGTTTCGCCCGTAATGAGTACCGACACATTATATTTCGCAACACGACGTGCTAATGAAAATACATTTATGCTTTCAGGCGCGCTGGCAATAAATCCATTTTCATTACGGGCTTCATGTTCAATAACAATACTCATAACAACTCACCAACATTTAAGCTAATTGTTAACTCAGGGCGCACACATGCCTTATGCACCATTTAGGGTGCATATCTACAGGGCGTGTATTCGAATAGAGATAATATGAATTAATCCGGTATTTTCAATGCCGGAAACTCATGACTGACGCGCAGTATAGCGCCCCTTTAGGAATTGTCTTGTTTTTAATGGGCATTAAAACTTTAATCCATAAATATCATTAACTTACGATAATAATTAATGCGTATTAATTGGCCTGAAATAATGAATTAATAATGAAAGGCATCTTGATTATGAAAGGCTATCAGCGTCTAATGCCTACCCCTAATAAAGGCTCTACGTAATTGGCCTTTATGGGGGAAGAGACCGACTCACTGATAAAGCGACACGGTCACCAGAAACTTAAATATTTATTATGCCGATAAGCTATTTACGCTTATGGCGAGTGCGATCCGGAAGACCTATGCCAGCAGCTCCTCAGAGAATCAGAATCTACCAACGTCAGGCGCTCCCCGATATGGTAAAACTCGACGTGAGCAAGCTTGGGCGTCCGTGGCATAAACTGCCGAAAATGATGAACGACAGCTTTGATATTTTCGACGCGCGCTTAAGTATTTATTTCCTTAAAAAGCTGCGCGTTAACGTGGCGCTAAAATCGATGACCTATGCCATCGATAAGCATTATAAAAACACCCAAATATTTGCCACACCGTTAGGTTCAATTGCTTTTAATATTGAAAGAACATTGTTATTACAAATTCTTCACGATTATTACGGCCTGGGAAAAGAGAGCCGCAATAAATCGCTGGATATCGATCAGCCCGTGACCAAAACGGAAGACCGCTTAAAAAATAAAATCGGTCTGGACCTGACCCGGCTGTTAATCGACAAAGAGATCTTCGGCGAAGAATTTGACGTCAAAAGCGATAACACCACGGTGATCAGCCAGTGGTCCTGGTGCGTGACGTTTACGCTGGAAGGCTACGATGAGGGCAGCTTCACGCTGCTGTTTGATAACGCGCACGTCGACCAGATGCTGGCGAGACTGCGTTCGCCCGACGCGGAGAACGCATCGGGCCGCCAGCAGCCGCCCACCCGGGCGCAGATTGAGAAGATGTTTTACGGCCTGCCGCTGAAGCTGAATGGCCAGATTGCCAGCCTCAATTTGACCGTGGCCCAGCTGGCCAAAATCCAGCCCGGCGACATTATTCCGGTCAATATCAATAGCAACGTTCCGGTATATATCGGCAAAGAACAGATTTTTGACGCCAAAATCGCTGAAGATAGCGGCAAGTTATTCCTCTGTGAATTAAACGACAGAACCATCGAGAAGCATTATGAGTGATCTGCAACAAGACCTGAGCCAGTCCCTGGATTTTGACGACCTGAATCTCGGCGACATGCCGCGGGAAGAGACCGTTGAGGGGAATATTCGCATGGATATTCAGGCCGAGCCTGAGTCCCCGGCGGCGATTGACGACCTGCGCAAAATGGCGCTGTTCAGCCGCATTCCCGTCACCCTGACGCTGGAAGTGGCTTCTGTTGAGGTGTCCCTAGCCGAGCTGATGACCGTGGGCCACGACTCGGTGGTGGAGCTGGACAAAATGGCGGGCGAGCCGCTGGATATTAAAGTGAACGGCATTCTGTTCGGTAAGGCGGAAGCGGTAGTGCTGAACGATAAATATGGCCTGCGGATTCTTGAGTTCAACAGCAAAGAGCTGGGCGAGTTAACGCGATGAGAGCACCACTTCGCGCCGCGCTGCCGTGGCTGCTGCTGGGCGGACTGCTCGTTTCCCCGCAGCTGCTGGCGGCCAACGGCGATATCACGCTGTTCAGCTCGGCGGCGACGGAAGGCGGCCAGGATTACAACGTCAAAATTGAAATCCTGATCCTGATGACGCTGCTGGGCCTGCTCCCGGTGATGCTGATGATGATGACCTGCTTCACCCGGTTCATCATCGTGCTGGCGATCCTCCGCCAGGCGCTCGGGCTGCAGCAAAGCCCGCCGAACAAGATCCTGACCGGCATTGCGCTGGCCCTGACGCTGCTGGTGATGCGCCCGGTGTGGACCACAATTTACCAGGACGCCGTCGTGCCGTTCCAGAATGACGAAATCACCCTGAAGCAGGCGTTCGGCAAAGCGGAAGTGCCGCTGAAGCACTTCATGCTGGCGCAGACCAGCAACAAGGCGATGTCGCAGATGATGTCGATTGCCGGCGTGAAGGGCGAACCTAAGGAGCAGGACCTCACGGTCGTGACCCCGGCCTATCTCCTGAGCGAGCTGAAAACCGCGTTCCAGATTGGCTTTATGATCTACATTCCCTTCCTGGTCATTGACCTGATTGTTGCCAGCATCCTGATGGCGATGGGGATGATGATGCTGTCGCCGCTGATCGTGTCGCTGCCCTTCAAGCTGATGCTGTTCGTGCTGTGCGACGGCTGGACGCTGATTGTCGGTACGCTCACCTCCAGCGTGCAGGGGCTTTAGCGATGGTAACGATGGATATCGCCGGGGACATCATGGCCACCGGCATCAAGCTGGTGCTGATTATTTCCGCCGTGGCGATTGTGCCGAGCCTGATCGTCGGCCTGTGCGTCAGTATTTTCCAGGCAACCACGCAAATTAACGAACAAACGCTGAGCTTCCTGCCGCGCCTTCTGGTGACGCTGGCGGTGCTGATTATTGGCGGTAAATGGATGCTTACCCAGCTGGTGGATTTCACCGTCAATATTTTTCAGCAGGCGGCGGCGCTGGTGGGCTAGCGGGCGATGGGTATTGATATTCATACGCTGATTAACCCCCTGCTGGCGTTGGTCTTCCCCTTCTTTCGCGTTCTCGCGTTTCTGCACTTCTGCCCGGTGCTGGACAACCGCGCCTTTAGCCGACGCATTAAAACCGTTCTCGCCCTGGCGCTCGCCGTCATCATCACGCCGATGCTGCCGGAAAAAGTGCTGATTACTGAACTGATGTCGATGCGCACCATCCTGCTCACGGGCGAACAGCTGCTGTGGGGCGTGCTGTTTGGCATGGCGATGCAGCTGGTTTTCGTGGCCCTGCAAACTGCCGGACATATCCTTTCCATGAATATGGGCCTCGGCATGGCGATGATGAACGACCCGGTGAACGGCAGTTCGACCACCGTGATTTCGCAGATGATTTACACCTTCTGCGGCCTGCTGTTTTTCGTGATGGACGGGCACCTGCTGGTGGTGACCATCCTCTACAAGGGCTTCGTCTGGTGGCCAATCGGCCAGGCGATTAATAAGCCGACGCTGCTGCTTATCGTCCAGAGCCTCGGCTGGATTATGTCGTCGGCGACGCTTATCGCCCTTCCCACCACCTTTGTGATGCTGATCGTCCAGGGCGGCTTTGGGCTGCTGAACCGCGTATCGCCCACGCTCAACCTGTTCTCGCTGGGTTTCCCGATCAGCATGCTGTTTGGCCTGCTCTGTATTTCGATGATGATGACCAATATTCCCGACCACTATCTCAACCTGACCAACGACATTCTGGCCAGGCTTGAAGCCGTGAGGACGCACTGATGTCCGGCGGCGGCGATAAAAGCGAAAAACCCACAGCGCAAAAGCTGCGCAAGGCGCGTGAAAAAGGGGATTTGCCGCGTTCGAAAGACCTCACCATGGCGGTGGGGCTGCTGGCCTCGTTTATCACCATGAGCGCCTTTTTGCCCTACTACAAGCAGCTGGTGGGCGAGTCCTTTAACGCGGTCGGCATGATGGCCGGGCGCATCGACGATGAAGGGGCGCTGAGCCAGTTCTTGCTGCTCAACGTGTGGGTGATTGTCCGCTTTATCGGCACGCTGGTGCCGATCCCCGTTGCCTGCATCGTGGCAAGCCTGGTGCCCGGCGGCTGGATGTTTACCGTTTCAAAGCTCAAGCCTGACTTCAAAAAGCTCAGCCCTGTCAGCGGCGCAAAGCGCCTGTTTTCCAGCAGCCACTACGTGGACGTCGGCAAGATGATGCTCAAGTGCGGCATTATTCTGGCGGTGCTCTACAGCATGGTTCACAGCTCGCTGAACCCGCTGCTGCACCTGCAGCGCCTGAACCTGAATCAGGCCATTCATCACGGGTTCAGCATTCTGCACCACGTGCTGGTCTACTTCATCACCGTGATCGTCATTTTTGCGCTGCTCGACGTGCCGCTGGCGAAATTTATGTTCACCAAAAAAATGCGCATGACCAGGCAGGAGGTCAAGGAAGAGCATAAGAATAACGACGGTAACCCGCAGATTAAAGGGCGTATTCGCCAGCTGCAGCGCCAGATGGCGATGGGGCAGATCAACCGCACCGTACCGGAGGCGGACGTCATTATCACCAACCCGACGCACTATGCGGTAGCGCTGAAATACGATCCGAACAAAGCCGAAGCGCCCTACATCGTGGCGAAAGGAATGGACGATATTGCCCTGCACATCCGTGACGTAGCGCGCACCCACCAGATAGAAATCGTGGAGTTTCCGCCGCTGGCGCGCGCGGTTTATCACACCACGCGGGTTAACCAGCAAATCCCCGCACAGCTTTTTCGCGCCATTGCGCACGTGCTGACCTACGTCATGCAGCTTAAATCCTGGCGCACCGGCCAGCTTGAACAAAAACCCCGCCTGAACAGGCAGATAAATATTCCAAAAGAGGTCTTAAAAGCCGATGGCGAACAGTAAGTTACATCAGACGCTTGCCATACTCCGCAACGGACGCGTAGGCGTTCCGATACTGCTCCTTAGCGTTCTGGCAATGGTGATGCTGCCGTTGTCACCGCTGATGCTGGATATCCTATTCACCTTCAATATCGCGCTGGCGGTGGTGGTGCTGCTGGTTGCGGTCAACATGCAGCGCCCGCTGGATTTTGCCGTCTTCCCGACGCTGCTGCTGATCACCACCCTGATGCGATTGACCCTGAACGTGGCCTCCACCCGCGTGGTGCTGCT
This sequence comes from Enterobacter sp. PP-008-ECC_S150, assembly GCF_045257065.1. Classification (NCBI taxonomy): domain Bacteria; kingdom Pseudomonadati; phylum Pseudomonadota; class Gammaproteobacteria; order Enterobacterales; family Enterobacteriaceae; genus Enterobacter; species Enterobacter sp. PP-008-ECC_S150. The sequence continues at coordinate 56,081 of NZ_JBJHHG010000016.1, forward strand.
CCACGGCCACGAGGGCGAAGGGGCGGCCGGTAAGGTTATCGAAGCCTTTGGTCAGGTGGTGATCGGCGGCGATTTCGTCGTCGGCTTTGTGGTCTTTATCATCCTGATGATCATCAACTTCGTGGTGGTGACCAAAGGGGCAGAACGTATTTCAGAAGTGTCGGCGCGCTTTACGCTGGACGCCCTGCCGGGCAAACAGATGGCGATCGACGCGGATCTGAACGCCGGGCTGATAAACCAGAACCAGGCGCGGGATCGCCGTAAAGAGGTGGCGAAAGAGGCCGACTTCTACGGCGCGATGGACGGGGCGTCGAAGTTTGTGCGCGGGGACGCCATTGCCGGGATCATGGTACTGGTCATCAACGTCATCGGCGGGATTTGCATCGGGATTTTCAAATACGATCTCGATGCCAGCCACGCCTTCCAGCAGTACGTGCTGCTGACCATCGGTGACGGCCTGGCGGCGCAAATCCCTTCCCTGCTGCTGGCTACCGCGGCGGCGATTATCGTCACGCGCGTTAGCGACGGCGACGACGTAAGCGATGAAATCAAAACGCAGCTGCTGGCGAAGCCGAAAGTGCTGTATACCGCCGCATTCGTTATGTTCGTGCTGGCAATTGTTCCCGGCATGCCGCACATCGCCTTTCTCTCCTTCACCGGGCTGCTGCTGTTTGCCGCCTGGCGGCAGAGCAAAGTCGTTGCCCCCGCCAGCAAGGAGGCCGATTACGACGCCATCAGCGAAGCGCTTGCCACCGACGCCGCGCCGACCATCGGCTGGGAGAGTATTCCGCTGGTTGAGCCCATTGGCCTGAACCTCGGCTATAAGCTGGTATCGCTGATCGACACGGCAAAAGGCAGCCCGCTCTCCCAGCGCATACGCGGCGTTCGCCAGGTGGTGTCCGAACAGTGCGGCGTGCTGCTGCCCGAGATCCGCGTGCGCGAGAACTTCCGCATGAAGCCCTCCCAGTACGCGATTTACATCAACGGCATCCGTACCGCGATGGGCGAAGTGTATGCCGAAAAGCTGATGGCGATCCCGGGGGCGGAGCTGTACGGCGAAATTGACGGCGTGCTGGATACCGATCCGGCCTACGGAATGGCGATCGTCTGGATCGACCCCGAGCAGAAAGCAGCGGCGCTGAATTTTGGTTATCAGGTGGTGGATTGCGCCAGCGTGGTGGCGACGCACGTGAACAAGGTCGCGCGTGAGCATCTGCCGGACCTGTTCAACTATGACGATATCACGCACCTGCACGCCCGCCTGGCGCAGCAGGCGCCGAAGCTGGCGGAAGATCTCGCTAATGCGCTCAACTTTAGCGTGCTGCTACGCGTTTATCGTCAGCTGCTGCTGGAGCAGGTTTCGCTGAAGGATATTGTGACCATCGCCTCGACGCTGCTTGAGAGCTCGGCGGTGACCAAAGACCCGATCCTGCTGACCTCCGACGTGCGCTATGCGCTGCGCCGGGCGATCATTCACGCCATTAACGGCGACCGCCAGAAGCTGTCGGCCTACACCATCGATAACGCGCTGGAAAATATTCTGCTTGGCGCGCTAAACCAGGCGCAGCAGGCGGGTAAAGTGGCGCTGGACAGCTTTGCCGTCGATCCGAACATACTGACGCAACTACAGAACACCATGCCGGTGATTCAGGAGCAGATGAAGGCGAAGGGGATGCCGCCGCTGCTGCTGGTGACGCCGCAGCTGCGGCCGCTGATTTCACGCTACGCCAGGCTGTTTGCCAGCAACCTGCACGTGCTTTCCTATAACGAAGTGCCGGACGATAGCGATTTAACCATCGTGGGCACGCTGGCGTAACGCCACGGCGGCGTTAGTCATCAAGAAAGCGCAGCTTCCAGGCGGCCAGCGTGCGCGGCATTTTGCGCTGGTCGTTACCGTCGGTGCTGTAGTAGTGCAGCTCCAGCCCGCCGCCTTTGACCGGCGAGATACGCCCCGCCCAGATGTCACCTTTTGGCGTATACATGACTATCGCCGTGCGGCTGTTCGCGGCCCCCTGAACCCACATGGAGAGCACGCGGGCGCCGATATTATCGATATCATCCTGGTAGATGTAGACGTTGGCGCTGTCGACGAAGTTTTGATAATCCGCGCCGACCAGGCTGCGGAATTTGTCATCCAGCGCGGCGTCCGGGAAAATCCCCAGCGACAGCAGCGTGGCCTTTGGCCGGGGGTCGGTGTCGGAGAGCTTGTAGGCGCCGTCGAGGAAGACGCCCGTCGGCATCGATAAACGACACCCCCAGTCGGTGTTGCTGTAAACCTGCAAATAACCGTCTTTTCGCGGGATCAGCAGCGCCTTGCAGTTGCTGGTATCCACCACCTTTTCCACCACCAGCATGCCGTACAGGCGTCGCGCTTCTGCGGTAAATTCGTCGTGGTTTAGCCCCGCCCAGGCGCGAATATCGAGCGTTACGCTCCACTGGGCGTTTCGGCTGAACTGGATCACGCCGCCGCTCATGTTGGGTGCCAGCATGTTCCACCACTTTCCTTCCCACTTGAAGTCGCGGTTGGTATCAGAGATGGCGCTGATCCCGGCGTAGTACGCGCGCTCGATGCAGGCGTCTGATGTGCATTTTTCCAGCAGCTTTTCCCACTCGTAATACTTTTTGTCGATGTTCTCGACGTTTTCGCGCAGGATCGCCTGGTTGTAAATGACCGACAGCGTGCTGTCCAGCCAGTGCAGATTGTCGTTATTACAAATCGTGTTTTCCAGGGGCGTAACGGCCCGCTGGCAATTGACTGCCATGGCGCTGCCGCAGAAAAATAATGTCATGAAAAACAGGCTGCTAAATATACGACGGATCATCTCTGCTTAAGTTTTATTCAAAAGGGCGGCTATTGTGGCGAAGGCGACGCCGCTTTGCAATATAAACCATTCACACGGATTATATCTCACCGTAACCGTCAGCCTTTCGCTGGGGGATTTTTCTCATCGTCCGTTAGGTATTAGTCTGTCCTGAAAGCTAATTTCCTGACAAAGCGGCTGCTGGCAATTCGACCGTTTTGTTATAAAAATTCCTCATATGTTAAAAATAAAAAACATTTTACTTAAAAATGATTATCACGTTAATCAAACGCTGAAAGCATACGATTTAACATGCAGATGATTAACAACCAGATATTTTATGGGAAATAATTTTTCCGCCCATATGGAATTACTGCTTCCCACCCTCTCCAGCATGCGTTATTTTTAATTTCACAGTGATTATAGCGCACTTTTTTTGTCGACTGACTGGCTCAGTCATAATGACAAATGCCTGATTAAAAACAATTAATAATCTTTTATTTAATTTACAGATCGTTTTAACCAATCAATGTTTATTGATCGATCGATATTATTGATCGTCCATCCACCTCACATAAACGATTGATTTCATCGATCGATATTAATTATTCGATCGACTTTGACAATCGAAAGCCAAGCGATTACTCTTTATTTTCCGCGTTATATCCTAACTTGTTAATTTATTGTTTGTAAGAAAGCGCCTGTAGCCTAACGCCTTAAACACATCCTCAATGAGTAATACGCTACTTCTCGTCATTAATACTTCACATTGAGTACATACAGAGCGATCCGGAGTTTTCAGTGATTGAACGTTTGAATTTCAGAAGGCCGCTAAATATTAGTTTCTCGGTGATTGCCGTAGCGATTATTTTAATTGGCATCGCGGTGGGCATCTCGCAATGGACTACCGCTCAGGAAGCCTGTAAAAAGCAGAACCGTATCTACCTCGGCAATATCGCCGCGTTTCTGGATAAGTATCTGGACGGCTACGAAAATATTGTGAGAGAGATGACGCGCATTGCGGCAGACAGACATACCTTCGACAAGCAAGATGAAAACGACCTGGCGCTGCGTAGCTGGATGATTGAGCGGCTGCGAATCATGCCGGACGCGCTTTCAATCATTCACGTGAGCAATAACGGCCACTACATCCGCCTGCCCTACGTACCGCTAAACATCGGAGAGAAAAAGGCGTGGGATCCGCGCAAAGAGCCGTGGTTTACGCTCGCCGTCGAGGATTCAGACGAAGCGCATTACAGCGTCAGCCGTGACCCGTTCGCCAACGATGAGCACGTCATTACCATTTCGCTGCCCATTATTAACAGTACGGACGGGGCAAATACGGGCGTTCTGGCCCTGAACCTGGACCTGAAGAAAAGCACCGAGATCTTCAACACCGCGCTTCCTCCAATGAAAAGCCGGACGTTCGTGATGGACCGACATGGCGAGCTGGTCATCAATCCTGGCTATCCGTTCGATGCAGGGACGCTCAAGGCCATCGCGCTGAATGCCAGAGAGTACCGGGGCGATTTTGTGATGAATAACCGGTATTACACCTACCGCACGGTTGGCTCCCAGTCCTGGCTGGTAGTACACGAGGTGGAAGAGAGCGTGTTGGGTGACATCGCCTTTCGCCTGTGTGCAAGCGCCGTCCTGGGCACGCTGGCCGCGCTTATCGTGGTGCTTTTCTGCTGGTGGTCGGCCCGCGCCGCGCTGAACGCCATTTTTATGCATATCGCAGCCAGCATCCGCAGCGGCGATATCAATCCCAGCAGCGTGGAGGAACTTATCTTTGAAGAGATCCACAGCTCACAGCAGCGCCAGACGCTCATTGCGCATGAGGCCTTAACCGACGGCCTCACCGGGCTGAAGAATCGCCGCGCGTTTGATGCCGATGCCGCGCGCCTGAGCGCCAATCCGCAGGCCTTGCTTGCGATGATTGATATCGACAACTTCAAAAGCATTAACGACACCTGGGGCCATACGGTCGGCGATAGGGTTCTGAAAATCGTGGCTGACCTGGGCTCGCGGCTGCGCGGCCTGGAGAATATCTCTCTCTATCGCTACGGCGGAGAGGAGATCGCGGTCCTTTTCCAGGAGATCTCCCCTGAAAAAGCGCAAAGCTTTCTCGAAAAATGGCGAATTGCGGTGAATACGCGCTCATTCAGGGAAAAAGATCTCAAGGTCTCCTTCAGCGCAGGGCTGTGCAGGATGGGCGGTGCCCCACTGTCGGAAACCCTTGCCAGTGCCGACAGGCGGCTTTATCAGGCCAAGAAAAACGGTAAAAACCGGATCGTTGTCGGATAGCCTCTCATCGCCGCTTAAGTTTTGTGAAGGTTGTGTCGTTTAACGCTTTATTGGTGTGGCTACGAGGGTGGCATGGAAAAGAGTACGCATTTTGTCGTGCAGTGTGTCGAAAAGAACAGGCTCGATTCGGGTATCGATTTTGTTATCCAGCCGATTTTCGATCTCTCACGGTTTGTCTGCATCGGCGGCGAAGTTCTGGTTCGCGGTACGCACCGGCGCAACATCGTGCCGCCGCATCTGTTCATCAGCAAGCTGGAGAAAAGCGGCGGGATTTTGCCAATGGGCGAGTACATCCTGGCGCAGGCCTTTACGTTTTTAGCCAGCCAGCGGCTCGAAAACCAGCTCTTTACGTTCAATATCTCCTGGGTTCAGCTTCAGGACGCCCAATTCGCCGAGCGCACTCTGGCACGAATTACCGCGCATGCGCTTACGCCGCGTAGCCTGGTCTTTGAAATTACCGACTGCGCCGGGCAGCTTGACGGGAAGGTTAAGCAGAACCTTGACGCGCTGCGCGGCGCGGGGGTGAATCTGGCCTGGGATGGCATTGACTGCCTGGAGACGCTTCAATCCCGGCTCGCGCTCTACCCGCCTGACTACGTCAAGCTCGACAGAAGCTGCCTGATGCCAGGCCACCTCGACAGCACCTACGCGATGCTGGCATACCTGGAGTCATTCGATGTGGACGTAATCATTGAGGGCATCGAAAACTATACCCATGTCTCCACCATGCTGCGCCGCGGCGTGAAGTATGGTCAGGGATACCTTTTCTCACGCCCGGTCAGTAAAGAAGCCTTCCATTTACACTATATGCAGCCGGAACGCGCTGAATGATTTTGGCACCTGACGACGGCGGAAGCGGTTGAATACGGCCACGCGCGAGTAATAAAAAAGCCCCGTACGGGGCTTTTTTCCTAAGCCAGGCTTAGAACGGAATGTCGTCGTCGAAATCCATTGGCGGTTCGTTAGACGGTGCCGGAGCAGACTGCTGCTGCGGACGAGACTGCGCGCCGCCGCTGAACTGGTTGCCGCCCTGCGGCTGCTGAGGCTGACCCCAACCGCCCTGCTGCTGGTTCTGACCACCACCTGCCGGTGCGCCACCGCCCTGACGGCCGCCCAGCATCTGCATGGTGCCGCCCACGTTCACCACCACTTCAGTGGTGTACTTCTCAGCGCCGGACTGATCGGTCCATTTGCGGGTACGCAGCTGGCCTTCGATATAGACCTGAGAACCTTTACGCAGATATTCACCGGCCACTTCAGCCAGTTTGCCAAACAGCACAACGCGGTGCCATTCGGTCTGCTCTTTCATCTCACCGGTCGCTTTATCACGCCAGGATTCGGAAGTAGCCAGCGTAATGTTGGCAACTGCGCCACCACTCGGCATGTAGCGTACTTCCGGGTCCTGGCCCAGATTACCGACGAGAATCACCTTGTTTACGCCTCTGCTGGCCATGTTCGTGTCTCCTGAATACGTTTCTTAATAGTGTAAACGCGCGAGTGTACCATTTCCATGCGCTACTTTGATAGTTGCGTAGCACGTTCCAGAGTTCTCTCGCCACTCGACATTGTTACACAGCGAATCAGAAAATGCATTCCAATACTGTATATTCAAACAGGTCAAATTGTGTCATAATTAGCCGTTTCTGACAGCCGTTTGTCCTTCAAACAAACCAGGCAATCCGTGTTCCAACCGGGAAAGGTGAATGGATAAGATCGAAGTTCGGGGCGCCCGCACCCACAATCTCAAGAATATCAACCTCATAATCCCTCGCGACAAGCTCATTGTCGTGACCGGGCTTTCGGGGTCTGGCAAATCCTCACTGGCTTTCGACACTTTGTATGCCGAAGGACAGCGTCGTTACGTTGAATCACTCTCTGCGTACGCGCGTCAGTTCCTGTCGCTGATGGAAAAACCGGATGTCGACCATATTGAAGGGTTGTCGCCTGCTATCTCTATCGAGCAGAAGTCCACCTCGCATAACCCGCGCTCAACGGTCGGTACCATTACCGAAATCCATGACTACCTGCGTCTGCTGTATGCTCGCGTGGGTGAACCGCGCTGCCCGGACCACGACGTCCCGCTGGCGGCACAGACCGTGAGCCAGATGGTGGATAACGTGCTGTCGCAGCCGGAAGGCAAACGCCTGATGCTGCTGGCACCGATTATTAAAGAGCGTAAGGGTGAACACACCAAAACGCTGGAAAACCTGGCAAGCCAGGGCTATATCCGCGCCCGTATCGACGGTGAAGTGTGCGACCTGTCGGATCCACCCAAGCTGGAACTGCAGAAGAAGCACACCATTGAAGTCGTGATTGACCGCTTCAAGGTGCGCGACGATCTCGCTACGCGCCTGGCGGAATCGTTCGAAACGGCGCTGGAACTCTCCGGCGGCACCGCCGTGGTCTCCGACATGGACGACCCGAAAGCGGAAGAGCTGCTCTTCTCCGCCAACTTCGCCTGCCCGATTTGCGGCTACAGCATGCGCGAGCTGGAACCCCGCCTGTTCTCCTTCAACAACCCGGCGGGCGCGTGCCCGACGTGTGACGGCCTCGGCGTGCAGCAGTATTTCGACCCGGACCGTGTGATCCAGAACCCCGAACTGTCCCTGGCGGGCGGCGCCATTCGCGGCTGGGATAAACGTAACTTCTACTACTTCCAGATGCTGAAGTCGCTGGCAGAGCACTACAAGTTCGACGTTGAAGCGCCGTGGGCCAGCCTGAGCCCGAACGTGCACAAAGTGATCCTGTTCGGTTCCGGTAAAGAGAACATCGAGTTCAAGTACATGAACGATCGCGGCGATACCTCCGTGCGTCGCCACCCGTTTGAAGGGGTGCTGCACAACATGGAGCGCCGCTACAAAGAGACCGAGTCCAGCGCGGTGCGCGAGGAACTGGCGAAGTTCATCAGCAACCGCTCCTGCGCCACCTGTGAGGGCACGCGCCTGCGTCGCGAAGCGCGCCATGTGTTTGTGGAAAATACGGCGCTGCCGACCATCTCAGACATGAGCATCGGCCACGCGATGGACTTCTTCAACAACCTGAAGCTCTCCGGCCAGCGTGCGAAAATTGCCGAAAAAGTGCTGAAGGAGATTGGCGATCGCCTGAAGTTTCTGGTGAACGTCGGCCTGAACTACCTGACGCTTTCCCGCTCGGCGGAAACGCTCTCCGGCGGTGAAGCCCAGCGTATCCGCCTGGCGAGCCAGATTGGCGCGGGTCTTGTAGGCGTGATGTACGTGCTGGACGAGCCCTCCATCGGCCTGCACCAGCGCGACAACGAGCGTCTGCTCGGCACGCTGGTCCACCTGCGCAACCTCGGCAACACGGTGATCGTGGTCGAGCACGATGAAGATGCGATCCGCGCGGCGGACCACGTCATCGACATTGGTCCGGGCGCAGGCGTGCACGGTGGTCAGGTCGTTGCGGAAGGGACGCTGAAGGACATTATGGCGGTGCCCGAGTCGCTGACCGGCCAGTACATGAGCGGCAAGCGCAAGATTGAAGTCCCGAAACAGCGCGTGGCGGCCGACCCGGAAAAAGTGCTGAAGCTGACCGGCGCGCGCGGCAACAACCTGAAAGACGTCACCCTGACGCTGCCGGTGGGCCTGTTTACCTGTATCACCGGCGTGTCCGGTTCCGGTAAATCGACGCTGATCAACGATACCCTGTTCCCGATTGCGCAGACGGCGCTGAACGGCGCGACGCTGGCCGAGCCTGCGCCGTACCGCGACATCCAGGGGCTGGAGCATTTCGATAAGGTTATCGACATTGACCAGAGCCCGATTGGCCGAACCCCGCGCTCTAACCCGGCGACCTATACCGGCGTCTTCACGCCCGTACGCGAACTGTTTGCCGGCGTGCCGGAAGCGCGTTCGCGCGGGTATACGCCAGGACGCTTCAGCTTTAACGTGCGCGGAGGTCGCTGCGAAGCGTGCCAGGGCGACGGCGTGATCAAGGTTGAGATGCACTTCCTGCCGGATATCTACGTCCCGTGCGACCAGTGCAAAGGCAAACGCTATAACCGCGAAACGCTGGAGATTAAGTACAAGGGCAAGACCATCCACGAAGTGCTGGACATGACCATCGAAGAGGCACGCGAGTTCTTTGATGCAGTCCCCGCGCTGGCGCGTAAGCTGCAGACGCTGATGGACGTCGGCCTGACCTACATTCGTCTGGGGCAGTCGGCAACCACGCTGTCCGGCGGTGAAGCCCAGCGTGTTAAGCTGGCGCGCGAGCTGTCAAAACGCGGCACCGGCCAGACGCTCTACATTCTGGACGAGCCGACCACCGGCCTGCACTTTGCCGATATCCAGCAGCTGCTCGACGTGCTGCATCAGCTGCGCGATCAGGGCAACACCATCGTGGTCATCGAACATAACCTGGACGTGATTAAAACCGCGGACTGGATTGTCGATCTCGGCCCGGAAGGCGGCAGCGGCGGCGGTGAAATTCTCGTTTCCGGTACGCCAGAGACCGTTGCAGAGTGCGAAGCCTCGCACACCGCGCGCTTCCTCAAACCGTTGCTGTAATTGTCACACGGAGAGCTGCTGTCGGGTGGATTCCGGCAGCAGCTCAACCGCCTGCTGATAGGACGCATCCACCAGGTAGTAAATTTGCGAGCCTGGAATTGAACCATCCAGATAGACGGTGCTCCAGTGCGCCTTATTGAGGTGCTTGCTCGGCCTCACGTCGTCATGCTGCTGACGGAGTAAATCCGCCAGTTCCGGGCTGGTTTTCAGCGATGCCGCCGGACGGCCGTCCACCTCTTTCACCATTGCAAACAGCACATCACCCACCTTAACCTGCGTGGCCTTCCAGTCGCTGTGAACGCTCTGCTCCGCGCCGGGCTTGCCCATGCAGTACTGAAGTATCTCCGAAATTGTCATCTTTATTCCCCTTGTAGCGTGGCGATAATTTTACGCGAACCACCGTGAATGCGATGCTCTCCCAGCCAGATCCCCTGCCACGTACCCAACACCAGCCGCCCGTTGTGAACCGGCAGCATCAGCGATACGCCGAGCAAAGAGGATTTAATATGCGAAGGCATATCGTCCGCCCCCTCATAATCATGCTCGTAAGGCGCATTGTCCGGGACGCTCTTCAGAAAATGGTTTTCCATATCAGACCGGACGGTGGGATCGCAATTTTCATTCAGCGTAAGAGAGGCTGACGTGTGCTGAAGCAGCAGATGCAGCAAACCCGTTTTGACCCGCGACAGATCGCGAAGTTGCCCGATGACTTCCTCCGTCACCAGGTGAAATCCGCGTGGTTTAGCGCTTAAGGTCAGAGTCTGTTGGTACCACATGTGCTGCTCCATGATGAAAGACGAATCTTTCTAAGTGTGCAGCAAGAAGACGAAAGGTAAAACCCGCGGCAGCGAGAATTGATCAAAAAATCATCAAACACGCTGCCAGGGACTCAATACTCCGAATTGACGATCACCTCTTCGCCAAACTTTCCGGCCATCGGCAGCGGTCGATAGGTTGAGTTAGAGGCGCGTAACACCCTGATGCCTCTGGCTCCCACGTCCTGCGCGGCGGTAATGTCGTTATCCGAATCGCCATAGAATATTTTGATGTTCTTCTGTTCCAGCCACTGGGTTTTGGTGTTTTGACCCTCTTTGTCGCCGGCAAAAATGACCGGGTTCATGCTGGCTGCCGGGATCTGGAAATCATCCTGCAGCGTTTTAGAGACGGTTTCCGTTTTGGTCTGGCTGCGGCCGGTCACAAAATAAATGCTGTCGCCGCGCTTCACGTGCATGGCAATCAGCGCACGGGCAACCTCTTTCGGGATACTGTACTCGTCCCAGCCGTTATTCATTTTTTCCCAGAACTCCGGGTTCTTCAGATACGCTTCGCTGTCCGGTGAATACGTTTTCTTACCGCGCCAGAAGCCGGGGCTGGAGAACAGCACGGTATCGTCAATGTCAAAGCCCACGGCCATTGGCGCACGGCCCATCAGGCTGTTTTCGATTTGGGCCACGGAGACCCAGTGAATAGGCGCCTGCTCGGCAAGCATAGCGGCGGTGGTGCCGGTGTAAAGCGGCGTCGGTGCAGAAGCGCGCGCGACGACGGCGCTATTAAGTGAGAACAATAAGCAGGCGGCGCTGAGCGCCAGTGTGATCTTGCGCATATTTTCCCCTGAATATTCAGCTTGTTATCGTTTTATTTTGAGCGAATGGTCAAAAAACTATCCGACCATAACCCCAGCGGGAGGTGAAGGGAAGGAGTTTTTGCTTATGGAGCGGAATAAAAAAGAAGGCGATCACAAAGCGCAGAAGAAACGCGTAGGCGCGGTAAGCGAAGCGCCACCGGGCGAATGACTGGCACCGGCGCGAACAAAAAAGCCGGGTGGCGGCTGCGCCTTACCCGGCCTACATATAGCATACAAGTAAGTGAATACTTACATCACTGCGGCAAACGCCTGCGCTACGCGGTGGACGTTGCTGGCATTCAGACCCGCCATGCACATACGGCCGCTGGCGATCAGGTAGACGCCGAACTCTTCGCGCAGGCGATCGACCTGCGCCGCGCTCAGTCCGGTATAGCTGAACATCCCGCGCTGCTTGAGCAGATAGTCGAAGTTATGCCCCGGCACGGCCTCTTTCAGAACGTTAACCAGCTCCTGACGCATCGACAGAATGCGCTTACGCATGGATTCCACTTCGGCGAGCCAGTTGGCTTTCAGCTTTTCGTCACCGAGAACCGTCGCTACCACCTGCGCACCAAAGTTTGGCGGGCTGGAGTAGATACGGCGTACCGTCGCCTTCAGCTGACCCAGCACGCGACCCGCCGCTTCTGCGTCTTCACACACCACGGACAGACCGCCAACGCGCTCGCCGTAGAGGGAGAAAATTTTAGAGAAGGAGTTACTCACCAGAGCAGGCAGCCCGGCGCTGGCCACCGCGCGGATGGCGTAAGCATCGTCTTCCATACCCGCGCCAAAGCCCTGATAGGCAATGTCGAGGAACGGGATCAGGTTGCGGGCCTTAAGCACCTCTATCACCGCATCCCACTGATCGTGGGTGAGATCCGCACCGGTCGGGTTATGGCAGCAGGGATGCAGCAGCACAATGCTGCGCGCCGGCAGGGTGTTCAGTTTTTCCAGCAGCGCCTCAACGCGCACGCCGTTAGTTTCGCTGTCGAACCACGGATAGGTCGCCACCTCAAAGCCTGCGCCCTCGAAGATCGCAACGTGGTTTTCCCACGTCGGGTCACTGACCCACACGCCTGAATCCGGGAAGTATTTTTTCAGGAAGTCCGCCCCCACCTTCAGCGCGCCCGAGCCGCCCAGCGTCTGGATAGTCGCCACGCGTTTTTGCGCGAGCACCGCGTGATCGGCCCCGAACAGCAGCGGCGCAATGGTGTTGCGATAGGCGTTCAGCCCTTCCATCGGCAGATAAAGAGAAGCACCGTGTGGAGCCGCGTTCAGACGCGCTTCGGCTTCAGCAACGGCGTTTAATTGAGGAATAATACCGTCCTCGTTGTAATACAGACCGATGCTGAGGTTCACTTTGTCGCTGCGAGGATCTTCTTTGAAACGCTCCATTAAGGAGAGGATAGGGTCGCCGGCATAGGCGTCAACTTTCTGAAACACGCGATGGTTCTCCGGAATTCGATGAGGCAGGGATTTCAACAATAAACCGGAATATCACGCAACACCACCCCTTAAGATTATCCTGCGATCGGCATAGGTTGTTTGCGTCCTCTGGCCCTGACATTTACCCAATATTTTCCCCTTCCCGCTTTCCATAAAGTGACTTCTGCGCAACCGCGCATTCACTGATTCAAGGAGTTCACATCATGGATTCACAATTTATTGGTTCAGTCATTAACGCCCTGCCGCTGGAGCATATGATCGGCGGTCCTCTGCAGGCGATGATCAAAGCACAGGTTCAGGCGAGCAAGTCTTATACCGACTTTCTGCTCTCAGTTTGTATTAAAGACGGCAAAGCCGTCGCGATCGAATTCGACTACGACGAAACCGTGGTAGACGAGCAAGGTGTAAACAAAGGCAGCGTGACCCGCAAGATGAGCATTCCGCTGCTGGCGGCGATCACACACCCTATCATCTGTATCGAAGACGGCACCATCGACTTTGAGCTGGAAGTGAGCCAAAGCGAAGCCAGTTCCAGCAGTACTGAAGCGGAGGCCTCCGTAGAAGCGTCCATCGGCTGGGGCGTATTCAAAGCAAAAATGACCGGCAAAGTCTCCCATAAATCGGAGCAGACCCGCTCGACCGATACACGCGCTAAATACTCCATCCATACCCAGATTAAACGCCAGGAGCCACCAGAAGCTCTGCAGCGCGTAATTGAGTACCTAACCAACGCCAAAACCAAGCCTGTCGCTGCGCAATAATCTTCCACGCCGCGACATACGGGCGATTCCGTAACGCAGGGGCTACCCGGGTAGCCCTTTTTCCAGGAGCGAAATATGTCTTTTAAAAAATGGCTGCGCGGCGGCAAGGATGAAGAGCCGGAAAACAAAACGGGCAAAGAGGATGAAGGTACGCCGCCGGCACAAGAAAATACACACCCTACGCCGCCAGCCGATATTCCCGGCGTGCCAATCTCGCTTGAAGATATCACGCGCGGAATGCAGTACGCGGCCACGGCGGCCAATGAGCTGATTGCTCAGCAGTATATGAAGGCGCTGGATCCCTTTTTCGAACCAGCTGAAGACGGTTCGTTGATTCCACGCACGGTTCAGCTGACGCTGGATGAACAACACTACTTTGACCTGCCCTTAGTCGCGCTTTCAACGCCGCGCGGGCTGATGCTGGAAAAAATGAAGGTCAACCTGACGATCCGCACGGAAGGCATGCAGGCACCTTCTCGTCAGTCCGGTGAAAACGAATTTGGCCGCTTTCACGTTAGCCTTTCGCCTTCCAGCGATAACAAAGGCGGGCGTGACAGTCGCCACGTCGATGTGGAGATGCAATTTACCGCGCTTGAGCCACCGGAAAGCGTTATGCGCTTGATTGACGAATACACCAACAAGGTGATTCCCCGTCCGAAAGCAGGGGAGACTTCGTAATGCACAAACAACCAGAACGTACAGGTGACAAGGGTATTCAGCTGATTTGCCAGTTTGAAGGATTGAAGCTGGAGCGTTATCGCGATGCCGTAGGTTTATGGACGATCGGCTACGGCCATTTGATCCTCAAAGAGGAGATGGAAAAGCTGACCAAAATCACCACCGGCGAAGCCAAAGATCTGCTGCGCAGAGATCTGAAACGCACCGAGGACGGGGTGAAAAAACTGCTGAACCAACCAGCAACGCAGGCTCAATTCGACGCACTGGTTTCATTCGCCTTCAACCTTGGTGTGGGCAATTTAAAGAAATCCACGCTACTCAAAAAATTCAACGCGGGCGATGTTCAGGCCGCAGCGCTGCAGTTCAAAAGCTGGAATAAGGCAGGCGGGAAGGTCTTGTCCGGCCTGACGCGTCGCCGCGAGGCGGAAATGAAGTTATTTCTTGGTTAAATCTGGAGGTCAATATGACGTTATCTGTGGCTTTAAAAAAAGTGGTTTTCTTTGCATCCCTGATGGTCGTTATACAGGTCAATGCAGCGTTACCCACCTGCGAGAATGAGATTAAGGACGTTAATACCTTCCTTTCTTTACAGGGCACCGCCCGAATAAATGATGTGGATGACCTGGCAAAAACATTGCGCAGTCTCACACAAACGGGGCGACTGCCGTCCCGCTACATCACCAGCGATGAAGCGAAACGTCTGGGCTGGTCGGGTAATGAAACAGAAACACTTTGGGGGCTTAAACCCACCAATAACAAATGGATTGGTGGGGACAATTATACCAATCCGAAACTCCCTTTTTCGCAATCCTGGTTTAGCGCCGATATAGATGTCTCTAAAGGATACCGGGGGTCCAAGCGACTGATCTATACCCTTTCCGGGCCTCAGCGTTATCTCACCACCGATAAATACCAACATTTAGTGGAAGTAAATTCCTGTAATTAATCCATACGTTAATATCGGAGAAGCATGATGGAACTGAAAACAGAGTGTCTTCCAGCAGGCGTCCTTGGCTACAAGGCCTGTATATTTAGAGCAAAAGACTGGGATTCAACGAAATATCGTAACGAAACAAAAAATGATGCGGAATGGTCTGGATTTTATGTTGGCAGTACAGAAACCCTGACACTTGGCTATATGCCAGACTGCGCCGACAAGGCAGGGAATGGAATGGCCTACCTTAATATCGTGAACATTAGTGAACCCGCACGTATTATTGTATGCCACGATGAGAGACTTAAATCCCCTGCGCAGGACAAAACGGCATTACTAAAAGAAATTAAAGAAGCATTGCGCAGAATAGAAATCCCTGTAGCGGATAGCGATTTGTTAATACCCACACTGGCCCGCTATCGTTTCTACTTTAAATGCTTCAATAACGAGGAGAGTAACGATATGGAAATCATTATACCAAACGGCCTGGTTGGTAACGTAACGCTACAAAGCTATAAACAGCAAAAATTTATAAATGGCGTCGGTCAAACATTGATCAATTATGTCAAATAGTCGTAATAATGGGGTTTTTATTCACAACAAGACCCTCCTGCGAGGGTCTTGCTATCAATGAGGAGATTGACATGAATACCTCCGTTCCTCCAGCTTTAATTAGTGCTTCACTCCTGGCTCTTGCAGGATTATTCGGTGGTGTCAGTATATCTTTTTTTTGGCAACCACAGCGCTTGCATCAGCACAGCAAGTTCATTGCAGGCATTATCTTTGGAGGAATCAGTATGGGTGCCGCCGTAGCGTTAGGCGGCCTTACTGCAAGATGGTTGAAGATTGATTTAAACCAGTCGGATATCACCCTGGGATTAGGTTATATCCTGGGAGCAATGAGCAATGGTCTTATTGTTTGGCTGGCTAACTTTTTCCGCCGCCACGAGCAGCAGGATATTTTTGATGTTGCCTCAGTTATCAAAAAAAGAGTACGTAATGAAGCACTTCCCGATGCAACCCTGATTAATAATGATAAAGAGGATTAGAATGAGTAGCGTAACGGACTGGTGGATGTTGTTTATCACAATCATGCTGGACCTTGTCATATCTTTTATTATCCTCTTTTGTGCTTACAGTAGTAGAATAAAAAAACAACCTATTCCTTATAAAATAGGCTTTGCTGCGATAGCTTTTGGACTATTTGCACAAAGTGGATTGAACATTGAAAGCTTACTGACAGGCCATGATAACTTGAGCGCTAGCATCCCTTTCTGGTTTCTTCAGGATGCTGGAACATTAATAATCATTATTCGTTTCTTTTTATCAAAATAGATCCAACATAACAAAATGCGTGACAAACGCCATCGCCGTCACGCATTTTTAAATGAAATCATTTCAGGATACAACAGAATAGAAAAGACAACTCATTTATCAATGTATTTAAAATACAACCTTGCTGCCTGCGTACGGTTATTCACCTGCAAACGATGAAATATTGATTCCAGGTGAACCTTAACGGTACCTGCGCTAATGTTCAGTTCTCTTCCGATTTGCTTGTTTGTCCCGCCCCTTGCCAACAAGCTCAGTACTTCTTTTTGCCGCTGGCTAAGCATGAGAACGGGTGAATTAACTGTCGTCGCGGTACTACTCATAATAACCTGCTCTGGAATACAGATAACGCCCGATAATACTACATTGATAACTTGCACTATTTTTTCTGCAGAGAGTGATTTTGTGAATACACCTCTAATATTATGATGCTGATAAAGGTTAAAATTGCGCTCACACGCTTTACGGAACATGATCACTACCGGCACAGTCGGCCATTCAAGCTCAATCTCTTCAATAAATTTTGAATAGTCCATATCGCCATCAAGCAACACAATCGAAACTGGCGCTGACTTGAGCATTTCTTTTGCATCTTCGTAGCTGTTTGTAGCAGAAAAAGTACATTCTGGCATGACTCTCTTCAGTTCATTTTTCATACCATGAATGTAGATCGGTAGTTCATCGATCATTAATATATTCATTTCAACTTAACCTCATCCAAGAACCATTCTTTTAGATTATGATTATTAACATCCAGATATTCCGAAAATGAGTATGAGCGCTAATTGAAATCTTATAAAACTTCATTTGCCATAGGTCAAATATCATATGCAGCATGACTAACATCATGATGAAGCAGGGATGAAATCCACAAATAATGTTTTGCATCATTTTCTACGAAAAATAGCATTTCCCATAGGGCATATATTCATCCATATCGCTACTACCTATTATTTCTGTGCTGTAAACACAATTAACTGAGGAGAAAGATATGCCGTGGTCAAATCAATATGGTTTCTATTATAAAAATATGACTTTTCAGAATTCGTGCTTCCCGAATTGCCTGCAGATGGTTCTGGCTAATTTCGGCACCTATTCCCGCAACGATATTCTCGAAAACCAGTGGGATGCCCTTCAGGTTGCCCACCATCTTCCCGGTCTCGCTATGCAGGCGCCGAATGAAGATGATGTTAATCGCAACCTGGCACGTACCGATCTTAAGGGGGCTGGCTGCAGGATCATCACTCCGTCAATGCTGGGAGATGATGTAAATCGTGAGGCGCTAGCGCTGGAAGTCCAGCACTATCTGGCTGACTATAGCGCAATGATTATTGGCGTCGGGCATGCGACAGTGATTTACCGGACCAGTAATGGGTTTGTTCATGTGATCCCCTCCCCGGACATTAACCAGGTGCACATTGAGCACTATGCAAACCTGGACATTGATGTTGTTGAACATCAGGGGCAACACGCGGTACGGGTGATTAACAGAGCAAACGGGCAACCCATTATTGCAGGAACTTTTGTGATGCTGCTTCGTCCTTAAAGCGGTGGCGGTGGCTCCCCAGGAGCCACCGTTGTTTATGGATCAATCCAGGTACTTCATCGCCACCCTTGACGTCAGGCGCGCAATAAGTTCGTAAGCACTCACTTTCGTGATTTCAGCAATGCGCTCAACGGGCAGTCCTTCTCCCCACAGCACCGCATCATCGCCCGCTTTATCCTGGGCTTCCGGCCCGAGATCAACACAAATCATGTCCATCGCCACGCGGCCGACGATCTTCACTTCGCGACCGTTGACCAGAACCGGCGTACCCGACGGTGCGGCACGCGGATAACCGTCGCCGTAGCCCATCGCCACCACGCCGAGACGCGTGTCGCGCTCGCTGGTCCAGGTGCCGCCATAGCCCACCGGCTCTCCCGCTTTGTGCTCACGCACGGCAATCAGCTTTGAAACGAGCGACATGACGGGCTTAAAGCCAAAGTCCGGCCCCCAGGGCTTGTTCTCCAGCGGCGACACGCCGTAAAGAATAATGCCCGGCCGCGCCCAGTCGAAGTGCGACTGCGGCCACAGCAGGATCCCACCGGAAGCCGCAATCGAGCGCATCCCCGGCTTGCCTTCGCAGAAGGTATTAAAGATATCCAGCTGCCGCTCGGTCGCCCCGCACTCGGGCTCATCGGCACGGGCGAAGTGGCTGACAATATTCACCGGCTGGCGCACATTTTTGCACTGGCACAGGCGCTGATAAAACGCTTCCGCGCTTTCCGGACGTACGCCCAGGCGGTGCATGCCCGTGTCGAGCTTCATCCACACCGTCACCGGCTCGCTCAGCTCGGCGGTTTCGAGTGCGGCCAGCTGTTCTTCGTTATGTACCGCCGTGTGCAAATGCTGGTCAGCAATGGTCGGCAGATCGCTGGCTTCGAAGAAGCCTTCGAGGAGCAGAATGGGTTGGGTAATCCCTCCCGCGCGCAGGCGGAGGGCTTCTTCGAGACGGGCAACGCCAAAGGCGTCGGCATCGGGGAGCGTTCGCGCGGTCTCAAGAAGACCGTGTCCGTAAGCGTTCGCTTTCACGACTGCAACGAGCTTGCTGGCGGGCGCCAGTTCACGCAGACGTTGCAGGTTGTGTCGCAGAGCGCGGCGGTTAATCACAACAGTTGCCGCTTGCATTTGAATTCCTTAGAAATTACTCATCATCATATTGAGGACCGGCATAGTTGTCGAAACGCGACCACTGTCCGTTAAAGGTCAGACGCACCGTCCCGATCGGGCCGTTACGTTGTTTACCAATAATAATTTCGGCGATCCCTTTCAGATCGCTGTTCTCGTGATAAACCTCATCACGGTAAATAAACATGATTAAGTCGGCATCCTGCTCGATGGAGCCGGATTCACGCAGGTCGGAGTTGACCGGGCGCTTGTCGGCACGTTGTTCCAGAGAGCGGTTGAGCTGCGACAGTGCCACCACCGGCACGTGCAGCTCTTTGGCTAACGCCTTGAGCGAGCGGGAAATTTCTGCAATTTCCAGCGTACGGTTGTCGGAGAGCGACGGTACGCGCATCAGCTGAAGGTAGTCGATCATGATAAGGCCAATGCCGCCGTGTTCACGGGCGATGCGGCGCGCGCGGGAACGGACTTCCGTCGGCGTCAGGCCGGAGGAGTCATCAATGTAGATATTACGTTTTTCCAGCAGAATCCCCATGGTGCCGGAGATGCGCGCCCAGTCCTCATCGTCGAGCTGGCCGGTACGGATGCGGGTCTGGTCGACGCGCGACAGCGACGCCAGGGAACGCATCATGATCTGCTCGGAGGGCATCTCAAGACTGAAGATGAGTACCGGCTTATCCTGCAGCATCGCCGCATTTTCGACGAGGTTCATCGCAAATGTCGTTTTACCCATCGACGGACGCGCGGCGACGATAATCAAATCCGACGGCTGCAGGCCGGCGGTTTTCTTGTTGAGATCGTCATAGCCGGTGTTCACGCCGGTGACGCCGTCGTGCGGTTGCTGGAACAGCTGTTCGATACGGGCAACGGTGGCGTCCAGGACATCGGCGATATTTTTTGGGCCTTCGTCCTTGTTAGCGCGGCTTTCGGCGATTTTGAAGACGCGGGACTCGGCAAGGTCGAGCAGGTCTTCGCTGGTGCGCCCCTGCGGATCAAAACCGGCTTCGGCGATCTCGTTCGCCACCGAGATCATCTCGCGGACAACGGCACGTTCGCGCACGATATCCGCGTAAGCGCTGATGTTCGCCGCACTTGGCGTGTTTTTTGACAGTTCTGCCAGATAGGCAAACCCACCGCAGCTGTCGAGTTGCCCCAGACGCTCCAGCGATTCCGCCAGCGTGATGAGATCGATCGGGCTGCCCGACTCCTGCAGACGCGCCATTTCGGTGAAGATGTGGCGGTGCGGGCGGGTGTAGAAATCTTCCGCCACGACGCGCTCGGCGACGTCGTCCCAGCGCTCGTTATCCAGCATTAAACCGCCCAACACCGACTGTTCCGCTTCAATCGAGTGCGGCGGGACTTTTAACCCTGCGACCTGGAAATCACGCTCGCGAGGTTCAGTCTGTTTGTTGAAGGGTTTGTTTCCTGCCATAGTGAATGGAGTTACCGAGATAAAGAGTGGGTCGAAAGATTACCATATTTTTCTGACGGAGGGAGCATGGCAACGCGCATTGAGTTCCAGAAACACGGCGGTCCGGACGTACTGAAAGCGGTGGAGTTTACCCCCGCAGCGCCTGGCGAGAACGAAATCCAGGTTGAAAACAAAGCCATCGGCATCAACTACATCGACACCTACATTCGCGGCGGCCTCTACCCGCCTCCGTCATTGCCGAGCGGCCTGGGCACCGAAGCGGCCGGCATCGTCATCAAAGTGGGCAGCGCGGTGAAGCATATTAAAGAGGGCGACCGCGTGGTGTATGCGCAATCTGCGCTGGGCGCTTACAGCTCCATCCACAACGTACCGGCGGATAAAGCCGCCCTGCTGCCCAACGCTATCTCCTTTGAACAGGCGGCGGCGTCGTTTCTGAAGGGTTTGACGGTTTACTACCTGCTGCGCAAAACCTATGAAATTAAACCCGACGAGCAGTTCCTGTTTCATGCCGCGGCGGGCGGGGTTGGGCTCATCGCCTGTCAGTGGGCAAAAGCGCTGGGCGCGAAGCTGATCGGCACCGTGGGCAATGCCCAAAAAGCGCAGCGCGCGCTGCAGGCGGGTGCCTGGCAGGTGATTAACTATCGCGAAGAGAGCATCGTTGAGCGGCTGAAGGAGATCACCAGCGGCAAAAAAGTGCGCGTGGTGTATGACTCGGTGGGCAAAGATACCTGGGAAGCGTCGCTGGACTGCCTGCAGCGTCGTGGGCTGATGGTGAGCTTCGGGAACGCGTCTGGCGCGGTGACGGGCGTTAACCTGGGTATTCTGAACCAAAAGGGCTCGCTCTACGTGACGCGCCCTTCCCTGCAGGGTTACATCACCAGTCGGGAAGAACTCGAGGAAGCCAGCAACGAGCTGTTTTCGCTGATTGCCAGCGGCGTAATTAAGGTGGACGTAACCGACGCGCAGAAATATGCGCTGACCGAGGCGCAGCGCGCGCATGAGGTGCTGGAGAGTCGGGCGACGCAGGGATCGAGCCTGTTGATTCCCTGAGCCCCAAAAAGAAATTGGGCTTCCCGTGGGAAGCCCTTTCTTTTTTTAGTTCGGCTGTATGTAGGGTACAGCACGATGAATTCTGTAGCGGCAGCCATAGTGACAGATTCGATAAGTAAATCCTATTCTGTTCTAAGCCATGCTGCCGGGAAAGTTACAAGTATGTGACGAACCCCTCAATACCTTAGTAACGGAAGCGGTTATTGCGCTGATAAGTCGGCAGTTTTGGCGATTTAATCGCCCGTATCGCCCATACCACCGCAATGGCCAGCAGCAGCCACGGCAGCAGCTTAATGGTCAGGGCAAACAGCCCGCCGATAAACATCACCACCGTCGCCACGACAAGCGCAGCCAGAATGCCGAGCAGCGAAACGCCTGTCGCTAGCAGCATGACAAAAAAGCCAATCACAAAAAGTAGTTCCAGCATGGTGCTCTCCCACGAGTTCCCGAGTAATACAGTTTGTATTACAAGAATCATGCCAAACTTAACTCATTGTTATAAAAGCAAAACGCCCCGCAATAACAGGCAGGACGTGGTGAATTTGACGAACTTTTAGCGAAAGTTATCGCTTGTCTGCGACCAGTCGCAGCGCATGTTCCAGAACCTCAATATCGGCACCGGCTTTATGCGCATTTTCACTAAGATAACGACGCCACTGCCGCGCGCCCGGAATGCCCTGGAACAGGCCCAGCATATGGCGGGTAATGTGGCCGAGATAGGTGCTGTTGCTCAGCTCGCGCTCAATATAAGGATACATGGCGCGCACGACGGCAACCGGATCGGTGTCTGCGCCTTCAACGCCAAAGATTTCGCGATCGACCGTCGCCAGAATGCCCGGGTTCTGATACGCCTCGCGTCCGACCATCACGCCATCCATATGTGCCAGATGCGCTTTGGCCTCTTCCAGCGACTTAATGCCGCCGTTGATCGACATCGTCAGGTGCGGGAAGTCACGCTTTAGCTGATACACGCGCGGATAGTCCAGCGGCGGGATCTCACGGTTCTCTTTCGGACTGAGGCCAGAGAGCCAGGCTTTACGGGCGTGGATGATAAACATCTCGCACTCGCCTTTGCCGGACACCGTGTTGATGAAATCGCACAGGAACTCGTAGCTGTCCTGGTCGTCAATTCCGATCCGGGTTTTGACAGTGACCGGAATGGAGACGACATCGCGTATCGCCTTGATACAGTCCGCCACCAGCTGGGCGTTGCCCATCAGGCACGCGCCGAACATGCCGTTTTGCACGCGGTCGGACGGGCAGCCAACGTTAAGGTTGATCTCGTCGTAGCCGCGCGCTTCCGCCAGCTTCGCACACTGCGCCAGCGCGGCCGGATCGCTGCCGCCCAGCTGCAGGGCTACCGGATGCTCTTCTTCGCTATAGGCCAGATAGTCGCCCTTCCCGTGGATGATTGCGCCCGTGGTCACCATTTCGGTGTACAGCAGCGTATGGCGGGAGAGCTGGCGCAGGAAATAGCGGCAATGTCTGTCCGTCCAGTCGAGCATCGGCGCAATGGAGAAACGGTGTGCAGGGAAAGCGGTCTGTAATTCTGACGACATGGCGAAGTTTTAAGCATCTGGTGGAAAAGGGGCGCTACTATAGCACAAAGAAAAGCCGGAGGCGCAGCGCCTCCGGTAGACTTTAGAACGTCATGCTCAGCTGAGCCCCGGCGCCCCAGGTTTCGTTTTCACCATACAGACCCATCAGGTCAACATGCACGGTGCTAAACGGTGCGAAACCGACACCGCCGGTAAAGACGTTGCTGTCGTTACCCTTCACGTCCGCGCGATAACCCGCACGCACCGCCAGCCAGCTGAGCGGCGTTACCTCGGCACCGACGCCAACATACTGCGACGTATCTTCGCTCTTGAAGCCTTTGGTTTCCGTCAGATCGCCATCGGCAGTGAGCGTGACCAGATCGTTGTGCCAGGCGGCACCGGCGGTCACCAGCGGACGGATCTGATAGGTGTCTTTATAGCTCACCACTTCTCCCGTACGGCCGTTGCGGATACGGATATCTTTGGTGTCGATATCGCGCGACATCAGGTTTTGACCGCTCACGCCGACCGTCCAGTGTTCGCCGAAATCAGCCGCAATACCGGCATCGACGTTGAAGCCCGTATCGTCCGTGCGGTAGCGGCTATCGTTCCACTTGTTACTGTCGTAATCGTAGATTGAGGTGGTGTAGTTATAGACCCAGGTTTTTTGCAGTTTTGGCGTAACCCCCACGGAAACCGGGACGCCGCCAAGATCGAACTGACGGGCAACGGCGATACCATAGTCGGACACTATCGCCGCCCGGCCGGACGCCGTCGAGTTGAGGTTTTTCGTGATCTGGTCCGTGCCGTTCAGCGCAGCATCCAGGGCAACACCGGCTGCCACGACATTGCTTCGTTGAATACCGCGCAGATAATCAATATCTTGCTGATCGATAGACGAACTCACCCGGCCATGGGCGTACCCTTTCGCCATAAAGGCCACGGAAAGCACATCGTTAGGGATACTCACGGCGAGCCCCGCGCCTGCCGTTGCGCGAGCGGTTTTGCCGTTGAGATAGTCCAGCTCGTCGGCCAGATCTTTGGCCGCGCCCTGGAACTGATTAATGGAACCTATTGGATTGGTGATAATTTCTCTTGGCGTGAGATTCTTCACCACGTCCTTGTAATGATTGATTTTATCGTTGATGTTATCAATCTCGTCCTGAAGATTGTCTTTATCCGTCACCTGCACCCCAACGGATGGCAGAATGACCGTCACATCATCGTCCGGTTTTGCCTTTGCCAACAGCGCCGGGTTAATTAACGCCCCACTGCCATAGCTCCCGGAGGCAACGCCCGTGCCGCCCATGGCGTCACTCCGTGATTCTGTCCAGGTATTGGCTGCTCCCGCCTGATTTGCCATAAACAAAGAAACAGCAATGCTAACCACTGAAAATTTAAAATTTTTTTTCACAGTATGCCCGTTATAGTCTGTTATGAAATAACCCCTGTCTGTTATCACCCAAACAGGAACGAACTATTGCTGTGAATAAGGAGTAAAAGACCCGCTATTTCTGTCCCTAAGTAAAACTCCCTTACGGCCTGTTATATTTTGTGACGGCCCTCAATATTTATAGAAGAGGAAATTATTTTTTCCCAGGTTTTCCATCATGCGGTCCAAAAAACTGGGGTGGGTGGTCTACCCAGCGGTCCTCGCGGGTGGCGGCATACACCGGGTTAAGCGGATAGTAGATGCGATTGTGCTTCTTGTTGGCCTCGCCCACGACCAGCAACCGCACCTCGTCGTCCGTGTTATTGATAAAGGTGTGGCAGACACCCGTTCCGGCAGGAAACCCCACGCTGTCCCCCGGTTCCAGTTTCCATAAATAGCCATTAATCCACGCTTCCGGATAGCCTTCGAGCACGTAAACGAACTCTTCTTCATCGCTTTCCGCGTGCGGGTAGGACGTCCTGCGCCCGGGCGGTAGCCGCTCATGATGAATGCCGATGCGCCCGAGCCCAAGCCTGCGGGCCAGCGGTGCGCCAATAGAAAACCGTTCATCGCTATCTGGATAGGTCGAGTCATCCGCGCCTTCCACGTCGCGCCAGTGCCGAATACAGTCAGGTCTTTTCATTATGAATCTCCCGGTTTGCGATGGGTCAGGTATAGCACAGACTGGCGGATCTCGGTGTTTTTACCAGAACATGGTAAAGTGGGGGTTTTCCGTCCTATTACATCCGGAGTGCTGCATGGATAAGTCCACAAAAGAGCTGTTAGCGCAGGCCGAAAAGCTGTGCGCGCAACGCAATGTGCGCCTGACTCCGCAGCGCCTTGAAGTGTTACGCCTGATGAGTCTGCAACAGGGGGCAATCAGCGCCTATGATCTGCTGGACCTGCTTCGTGAAAGCGAACCCCAGGCGAAACCACCCACGGTGTATCGCGCGCTGGATTTCCTGCTGGAACAGGGTTTTGTCCACAAGGTCGAGTCCACAAACAGCTACGTGCTGTGTCATCTTTTCGATCAGCCTACCCACACATCCGCTATGTTTATCTGCGACCGCTGTGGCGTAGTCAAAGAAGAAGCTGCGGAAGGCGTGGAGGACATTATGCATACGCTGGCGGCAAGAATGGGTTTTGCCCTGCGGCATAATGTGATTGAAGCACACGGATTATGCTCCGCGTGTGTTGAGGTGGAAGCCTGTCGACATCAGGATGCGTGTCAACACGACCACTCTATACTGGTGAAGAAAAAGCCGCGTTAACGACAAAAGAAAAGGCGGCTTAGAGCCGCCCTGTGGGTTATTTCGCGTTACCAGCGGTAGTCGTTACGGGTTTCCCAGTCTTTGACTTCGTTTTCCGCCTGATCTTTCGCATAGCCGTAACGTTCCTGAATTTTACCGACAAGCTGATCGCGTTTACCTTCAATGACGGTCATATCGTCATCGGTCAGCTTACCCCACTTTTCTTTCGCTTTACCTTTGAACTGCTTCCAGTTGCCGCCGATTTCGTCTTTATTCATCATCGTGTCCTCTTAGTTAAGCGTCGGGTCGTAACGTCCGTTACGTTCTTTTCTGCTGGACGTGATAATTATTGTAGTTAAGGATTCGGCGGTGGTTTTCATATTCGGAATCTTTAACCGTCACGATATATCGTTGCGGGAGGAGAACCAGGTATTGTTTTGCCAGTGGCAATGCCAGATAAAGGCCAGCGACAGGCCTCGCAGAGAGAGAAACACCACCAGCGCCAGCCATAAACCGTGATTGCCCAGCCACGGGAGCGTCAGCAGCGTCAGGCCAAACCCTGCCGCCGCGACGGCCATGCTGTTACGCATTTCCGCCCCGCGCGTCGCGCCAATGAACATGCCGTCCAGCAGATAACACCAGACGCCGACCACCGGTAAAATGACTTGCCAGATGAGATAGTGGCTCGCCAGTTCGCGCAGCGCAGGGAGAGACGTAAGCAACGCGACAATCTGCTCGCCAAAGCAGGCGTAAACCAGGCCAAACGCCAGCGCCACCAGCCCGGACTGGCGGCAGGCAGCCCGCCAGACATCCCGAAGCTGCCCGCTTTCGCGTGCACCGTAGGCCTGCCCGGAATGGGCTTCTACCGCATAGGCAAAGCCGTCCAGCGCGTAGGCGGTAAAGGTCAGAAGCGTCATCAGTACCGCGTTAACCGCGACGATTTCGGGCCCCAGGCGAGCCCCAAAGACCGTCAGCGCGCCGAAACAGAGCTGAAGCAGCAGCGAACGCAGCATGATGTCCCGGTTAAGCGCCAGCAGCTTACGAATATTGCCGCGCCATGCGGTTTTAAGCAGCGCCAGGGAGATCCCGCGCATCGCCAGCACCCGCCAGACCATCCACAGACCAATAATAAAGGTTCCGTATTCGGCAATTGCCGTCGCCAGCGCCGCGCCCTGCACGTTCATATGCAGGCCCATGACCAGCCAGACATCCAGCACAATGTTGAGCAGATTGCCCACCACCAGCAAAATCACGGGGGCGCGGGCATACTGTACCCCCAGCAGCCACCCCAGCAGAACCAGGTTAGCCAGCGAGGCGGGCGCGCTGAGCCAGCGGATTTCAAGGAAACGTCGCGCCTGGGTCAGCACAGCCTCGCTGCCGCCTACAACATGGAGCGCAAGGTCGATCAGGGGCACACGCAATAAAACGATTAACGTCCCCGCGCCAAGCGCAAGGATCAGCGGCTGAATCAGCGCGCGCGCCAGACGCAACGGGTCTTTCGCACCATACGCCTGCGCCGTGAGTCCGGTGGTGCTCATGCGCAAAAAGAGCAGCAGCATAAACAGGAAGCTGGTTGCCGTCGCGCCAATCGCCACGCCGCCAAGATAAATCGGTGAATCCAGATGGCCGATAACGGCAGTGTCGACCAGCCCCAGCAAGGGCACGGTAATATTGGAGAAAATCATCGGCAGTGCAAGACGCCACAATGCCTTATCGGATGCCGTCAGCAGTGACATGAAAAATACCGGGGGTGGAGAGTGAAGCAGGCTACAGCGAAGCCATAGCCTGTCAGGAAGAGATTACAGCCATTCACCGTTGCGAATGACCCCAACCGCCAGTCCTTCGATAGAGAAGTTCTGTTCGCGGAGATCGACCACAATGGGCGAGAACTCGCTGTTTTCAGGCAGCAACTGAACGCTGTTGCCCTGTTTTTTCAAACGTTTAACGGTCACTTCGTCATCGATACGCGCCACAACCACCTGGCCGTTACGCACATCCTGTGTTTTATGTACTGCAAGCAGATCGCCATCAAGAATACCGATGTCTTTCATCGACATGCCGCTGACGCGCAGCAGGAAATCAGCGCTCGGTTTGAACATGCCAGGATCGACCTGATAGTGGCCTTCAATATGCTGCTGTGCCAGTAAAGGCTCACCGGCAGCAACACGCCCCACCAGCGGAATCCCGGTCTCTTCTTCCACTAGCAGGCGGATACCCCGTGACGCACCCGAGACAATCTCAATTACGCCCTTACGTGCCAGCGCTTTCAGGTGTTCTTCGGCAGCATTTGGAGAACGGAAGCCCAGACGCTGCGCGATTTCCGCACGCGTGGGTGGCATACCCGTCTGGCCGATATGATCCCGAATGAGATCAAACACCTCTTGCTGCCTGGTCGTTAACGCTTTCATTCCGCCCCCTGGGTGTATATACAGTTATGCTGTGAGTATATACAGTCAAAGGTGATTTTGGAACCAAAAACTGCACAAAAAACCAGGGACTTAATTATTCCTCGAGGCTCATCGGAAATGTGACCAAAGCAGCGTGACCCAGGTAATGACTGCAGTGATAATCGCCAGCAGCACAGCGGCAGAGCCCATATCTTTCGCGCGGCCGGAAAGCTCGTGGAAATCAGAGCCGATCCGGTCGACCACGGCCTCAATAGCGCTGTTGAGAATTTCCACTATCATCACCAGAAGTACAGAACCGATGAGAAGCACGCGGGTCACGGCATCAACATCAAGGAAACAGGCGACGATCACCGCGATGATAGCGGCGACGCCCTCCTGGCGAAAAGCGGCTTCGTTGATCCACGCGGCACGGAAACCTTTCCATGAATAGCCGGCGGCTTTGATGATACGCGTTAACCCAGTGGTATTATTGGCCATTAAAAGAACCTTTTAAGAAAAAAAGCGTCAGTAACAGGAACGGTAGCGCGTTTCGCTACAGCCTGAAGTATGACGGGTAACAACAGAAATTTTGCGCGCTTTCTGTTATCCTTGCGCCGCAATTGCATTATTAACCAGAGGCTTTACATCGTTTATGTCCGGCTGGCCACGAATTTACTACAAATTACTTAATTTACCATTAAGCATCCTGGTAAAAAGCAAGTCTATCCCAGCAGAACCCGCGCTGGAATTGGGACTCGATACGTCGCGTCCTATTATGTACGTTTTGCCTTATAACTCGAAGGCTGACTTACTGACGCTTCGCGCCCAGTGTCTGGCGCATGACTTACCTGACCCGCTTGAACCGCTGGAAGTCGACGGCACGCTGCTGCCGCGCTACGTGTTCATTCACGGTGGACCGCGCGTGTTTACCTATTACACGCCAAAAGAAGAGTCCATCAAGCTGTTCCATGACTATCTCGACCTGCACCGCAGCAACCCCGATTTGGACGTGCAGATGGTGCCTGTCTCGGTGATGTTTGGTCGCCGTCCGGGACGTGAAAAAGGTGAAGAGAACCCGCCGCTTCGCATGCTTAACGGCATCCAGAAGTTCTTCGCGGTCTCCTGGCTGGGGCGCGACAGCTTTGTGCGCTTCTCCCCTTCGGTTTCGCTGCGTCGCATGGCGGACGAGCACGGCACCGACAAAATCATTGCGCAAAAACTGGCGCGCGTGGCGCGCATGCACTTCGCCCGTCAGCGCCTGGCTGCCGTAGGGCCACGCCTCCCGGCGCGTCAGGATCTGTTCAACAAGCTGCTGGCCTCCAAAGCGATTGCCCGCGCCGTTGAAGACGAAGCGCGCAGCAAGAAAATTTCGCATGAGAAAGCCCAACAGAACGCCATTGCGCTGATGGAAGAGATTGCCGCGAACTTCTCTTACGAGATGATTCGCCTGTCCGATCGTATTCTCGGCTTTACGTGGAACCGCCTCTATCAGGGCATCAACGTTCATAACGCCGAGCGCGTGCGTCAGCTGGCGCATGATGGCCATGAGATTGTCTATGTTCCCTGCCACCGCAGCCACATGGACTACCTGCTTCTCTCTTACGTGCTCTATCATCAGGGGCTGGTACCGCCGCACATCGCAGCCGGAATCAACCTGAACTTCTGGCCAGCCGGCCCGATCTTCCGCCGCCTGGGCGCGTTCTTTATTCGACGTACCTTCAAGGGCAACAAGCTCTACTCCACCGTATTCCGTGAGTATCTGGGCGAGCTGTTCAGCCGCGGCTATTCCGTCGAATACTTTGTGGAGGGCGGTCGCTCGCGTACCGGACGTCTGCTCGATCCGAAGACCGGCACGCTGTCGATGACCATCCAGGCGATGCTGCGCGGCGGAACGCGTCCAATCACGCTGGTGCCTATTTACATCGGCTATGAGCACGTGATGGAAGTGGGCACGTACGCCAAAGAGCTGCGCGGCGCGACCAAAGAGAAAGAGAGCCTGCCGCAGATGCTGCGCGGCCTGAGCAAGCTGCGTAATCTGGGTCAGGGCTACGTGAACTTCGGTGAGCCGATGCCGCTGATGACGTACCTGAACCATCACGTTCCGGAGTGGCGCGAGTCCATCGATCCTATCGAAGCGGTGCGTCCGGCCTGGCTGACGCCAACGGTCAACGGCATCGCGTCCGAGCTGATGGTGCGCATTAACAACGCCGGTGCGGCTAACGCCATGAACCTGTGCTGTACGGCGCTGCTGGCTTCGCGTCAGCGCTCGCTGACTCGCGAACAGCTTACAGAGCAGCTGGACTGCTACCTGGACATGATGCGCAACGTGCCGTATTCCGTTGACTCAACCGTGCCTTCTGCTACCGCCAGCGAGCTTATCGATCACGCGCTGCAGATGAACAAGTTTGAAGTCGAAAAGGACACCATCGGCGACATCATTATTCTGCCGCGCGAGCAGGCAGTGCTGATGACCTACTACCGCAACAACATCACCCACATGCTGATGCTGCCGTCGCTCATGGCGGCGATCATCACCCAGCATCGCCGTATTTCACATCAGGAGCTATTGCGTCACGTTGAGACGCTTTACCCGATGCTGAAAGCGGAGCTGTTCCTGCGCTGGGGTAAAGACGAGCTGGCTGGAGAGCTGGACAAACTGACGGAAGAGCTGCGTCGTCAGGGGCTGATCACCGTTACGAATGACGAGCTGCACATTAATCCGTCCCGCTCCCGTACGCTGCAGCTGCTGGCGGCCGGTGCGCGCGAAACGCTGCAGCGCTACGCCATCACGTTCTGGCTGCTGAGTGCGAACCCGTCTATCAACCGCGGTACGCTGGAGAAAGAGAGCCGGACGCTGGCCCAGCGCCTGTCGGTGCTGCACGGCATTAACGCTCCGGAATTCTTCGACAAAGCGGTCTTCAGCTCCCTGGTGCTGACGCTGCGCGATGAAGGCTTCATCAGCGATACGGGCGATGCCGAGCCGGAAGAGACGCTGAAGGTGTACCAGATGCTGGCAGAGCTGATTACCTCTGACGTGCGCTTAACGATTGAGAGCGCCACGCAGGGCGAATGATGTGAAAAGGCCGGGCGGTATTTCACCTGACCCGGCCTGGCATTCCGCATAATATAAAGGCCCGGTAAGCGCTAAACGCTACCGGGCCTTATTTTTGAGCCTTATTACATCACCGCATTTAGCTGAGCAGCGTAAAGGCAATCATCCCGACAATTGCACCCGTCGTGCCGAGGATGGTTTCCATCAGCGTCCAGGTCTTGAGGGTTTGCGCTTCGGTGGCACCGGTAAACTTACCGAACAGCCAGAAGCCCGCGTCGTTAACGTGAGAGACCACAATAGAACCGCCCGCGATACAGATAGAGAGCGCGGCCATCTGGGCGCCGGAGTAGTTGAGCTGTTCAATCACCGGCATTACCAGACCCACGGCGGTTAAACACGCCACGGTGGCGGAACCCTGGATGATACGCACCGCCGCAGCCAGTACGAAGCAGGTTACCGCAATCGGCAGGCCCATCCCGGTTAGCGCTTCGCCCAGCGCCGGGCCCACGCCGGAATCCACCAGCACCTGCTTGAACACGCCGCCGGCACCGATCACCAGCAGGATAATCCCCGCAGGCTGCAGCGCCGCACCGCAGATCTCCATCACGCGATCTTTCGGCATCCCCTGACGCATTGCCAGGCCGTAAATCGCCACCAGGCACGCCACCAGGATCGCCGTAAACGGGTGACCGATGAACTCAAACCATTCGTACGCGGTAGAGCCTACCGGCACAAAGCGCGCGGCGATGGTTTTCAGGCCAACCAGCACCAGCGGGAGCAGGATCAGCGACAGGCTGAAGCCAAAGGACGGCATTTTGCCTTCGCCAAGGTGCGGCTCGGTGATGTCATCCGGAATATGCAGCTCAACGTAACGGCTGATGAAGTTGCCCCACAGCGGGCCGGCAATAATCATCCCCGGGATTGCGGCGCACAGGCCAATCAGGATCATCCAGCCAAAGTCGGCGTGCATCTGGGACGCCAGCAGCATCGGCGCAGGCCCCGGCAGAAGAAACGCTGCGGCCGCCGCCACGCCCGCAAACAGCGGAATGACCAGCTTCACGAGGTTGGTGCCGGTATGGCGCGCCATGGAGAATGCGACGCTGATCAGCAGCACAACGGCCACTTCGAAGAACAGCGGCAGCGCGCAAATCAGGCCCGCCAGGCCAATCGCATAGTGTGCGCGGCTGTGGCCAAAGGATTTCAGCATCTTGACGGCAATCTGGTCGACCGCGCCCGTCTCGTGCAAAATCTTGCCAAACATCGCGCCCAGCGCGACCACAATCGCCAGGAAGCCCAGCGTGCCGCCCATCCCTTTTTCCATCGTCGCGGCGATCTTGTCGAGCGGCATACCGGAAAAGAGACCTGCACCAATAGAAACCACCATTAAAGCAACAAAGGCGTGCATACGCGCCTTCATCACTAAAAACAGCAGCAGCAATACTGAACCCACTGCCGTCAAAACTAGCGTTAATGTACTCAAAACTTACTGCCTTTTATTAATGACCTCGATGGTGCTGGCAACAACACCCTCCAGTGACTGATCGATATCAACCACTAAGACGTCTTTCTCGTCTTCACCCGGCTCCTGCAGCGCGTCGAACTGCGTGACCAGCATCTGGGTTTTGAAGAAGTGACCTTTACGCGCCTTCAGGCGGCTTTCAATCACCTCGAAGTCCCCTTTCAGGTAGATGAAAGAGAGGTTCGGGTTGCCGTCGCGCAGCAGGTCGCGGTAGGTTTTTTTCAGCGCGGAGCAGACGATCAGGGAAACTTTGTTGGTGCGCTGCATAGCAAACGCGGCGTCGTTCAGCGCCTGCAACCACGGTTTGCGGTCGTCGTCGTTCAGCGGCTCGCCGGAGGCCATTTTCATGATGTTGCTGCGCGGGTGGAGGAAGTCGCCATCAAGAAACGCAGCATGGAGTTGATGCGCCACTTCGCTGGCCACGGCTGATTTCCCGCTACCGGAAACGCCCATCAGGACGTAGACGTGGTGATCGTGGTTAGTCGTGCTCAAAGGGTGTCCCTCAGTCAATTGTTACGGGTAACAGTTATCGGTAACATTGTCCTGCCGGGGCAAAAGAGAAGCAATATCCAAACGTGCGCGAAGTGAATAAGTGTGAGCTACTTCAAATTTGTCAGTTCAAATAGATCCACCCGGTGACAAGGTGAAACCTAAATCTAACATTTTTGGCGTCACCGTCTCGCCACGAATGCGCGCCAGCAGGCGTTCTGCGCCAATGCGGCCCATACGTTCACGCGGGGTCAGGACGCTTGCCAGACGCGGCTCCATGACCTGACCAATGTCGTGGCCGTGGAAACCGGCGATCGCCATATCATCAGGGATCTTCAGCCCCAGACGCTGACACTCAAACGCCGCGCCGACCGCAAGGTCATCGTTGGTACAGAAAATACCGTCCAGTTGCGGATACTCGCGTCGCGCCTGACGCATCAGCTCAATTCCCGACGTGTAGGAAGAGGACTGCTCCACCATCACGCTGTACGGGGTTAAGCTCGCGTCGAGCATCGCCTGCTCGTATCCCTTCTGTTTGATGATAGTACGTTCATCAAGACGCGCACCCAGGTAGGCGATATGACGATGCCCGCGGGCGATGATGGCCGCCGTCATCTGTCGCGCCGCCTCGAAGTTATCAAACCCCACGGCGATGTCGAGGCACGGCGACTGGCTGTCCATCAGCTCCACGACTGGGATACCGGCCACTTCAATCATTTTGAGCGTGCGGGCAGTGTGGGTTCGTTCGGTTAAAATCAGGCCGTCAATGTTCCAGGAAAGCATCGATTCAAGACGCTCCTCTTCGAGTTCCGGCTTGTACCCGTAGTGGGCGAGCATGGTCTGGTAGCCAAACGCATCGGTGACGCTTTCAATTCCGCGCAATACTTCAGCGAAAACCTGGTTGGTCAAGGAAGGGAGCAGAACGCCCACCGCGCGGCTGGTCGCATTGGAGAGAATATCGGGTGCGCGGTTGGGGATATAACCCAGTTCATCAAGGGCTGCGGCAATCTTGCCACGCAACGCCACGGAAACCTGTTCCGGGTTACGTAAAAACCGGCTGACCGTCATTTTGGTCACACCGACGCGATCGGCGACATCCTGAAGTACGGGGCGTTTCTTTTTCATCGTCCTGAGAAATCTTGAAGAGAGAGATTTGCTCAGTTTATCACGGACAAAGCTCAACCTTCCCCGTTTAAAGGGAAGGTTGAGAAATTATTTAGACCGGCGGCAGGTCAAACAGCAGAATTTCGCTTTCGCTGTCGGCATGCACGGAGATTGCCTGCTCATCCCAGATCGCCAGACCATCGGCGGTGGTTGCTTTGGTGCCGTTGATGGACACTTCGCCTTTCACCACCTGGATCCAGACGCGGCGGTTAGCGGCAATCTGGTGCACGGACTGTTCATCTTTCGCCAGCGCCCAGCGGTACAGTTCCATATCCTGATGCACTTTCAGGGAACCTTCACGCGCATCCGGGGACAGCACCAGCTGTTTGCCCTGTTTGGCGTCGAAGCGGCGCTGCTCGTAGCGCGGCGTGATGCCGGTCTCTTCTGGAATGATCCAGATTTGATACAGGTGCAGTTTTTCCGTTTTGCTCGGGTTGTACTCAGAGTGACGCACCCCGGTACCCGCGCTCATGATCTGGAACTCGCCCGCCGGCACCTGCTCTTTGTTGCCCATGCTGTCCTGGTGCTCCACCGCCCCTTCCAGCACATAGGTCAGAATTTCCATGTCTTTGTGCGGGTGGGTACCGAAGCCCTGGCCTGCATCAATCACGTCGTCGTTAATCACGCGCAGTGCGGAGAAACCCATGAAGTTGGGGTCGTAGTAGTCGGCAAACGAGAATGAATGCCATGAGTCCAGCCAGCCATGATTCGCGTGACCACGTTCGTTTGCTTTGCGTAAGTAGATCATTGTTTTCACCCTCAGTTCGTTTCGATGGAGTAAGTGTGGACGCAAACGGCCTGGGATGATAGAGGGTGAAAATTGACTCCTCTGTTCAAAAATTGTGAACAAGTACAGAGGAGCCATTTTTGCTTATTTCGCGGGGTTATCGTGGCAGGAGAAGCCTGTTCGAAGGCCCGCTCAAGGATTTCGAGGTTGGTCAGAACGTCAGATTCCTTGACGTAATTCGCCGTGCCGTTTGTGAGGGTCTCAAACAGCGCATCATAGACGCGGCCATAGTCGCCGGTTTCCGGTTTCAGCGTTTCTTTGACCGTTACGCCCTCATCGTTCACATACTCCAGCACGCCCACGGAATCGTCCGCGGCAAAGCCGGGTTCACCGGGCATGATATTGGCCTTCAGGCTGGTCTCCTGCTGGTCGATACCGTATTTGATAAACGAACCTTTAGTGCCGTGAACGATAAATTTCGGGTAGTCGATCTTCACCAGATGGCTGGTTTTGACGATGGCCTTCAGGTCGCCGTAGAACAGCTGCGCTTCAAAGGTGTCATCCGGGTTGGCTTTATTACGCAGGCTGCGGATGTCATACGCTACGTGGTCCGGTCGGCCAAAGAGGGAGATGATCTGGTCCATGGTGTGTACGCCCAGACCATAGAACGAGCCGTCCTGCGGCAGGCCGGGCTGGGTCTCCGCCACCGGGCGGTAGTAATCAAAGTGGCTTTCAATTTCCACGATGTCGCCGAGCCTGCCGCTTTCAATCGCTTTTTTCGCCGTCAGGAAGCAGCTGTCAAAGCGGCGGTTCTGATACGGCGTGACGGTCAGTCCTTTACTTTTCGCCAGCGCGAACAGCGCTTTTGCTTCGGCAATCGTCGGGGTGAAGGGCTTTTCTACCAGCACGTTTTTGCCCGCTTCCAGCGCACGCTTCGCGTAGTCGAAGTGGCTGTCGGCGTGGGTGCAGACGACAACCAGTTTGACCTGCGGGTCGTTAAGCACATCATCCAGATCGCTGGTGAAATGGATGTGGGAATACTGCGGAGATTGCTCTTCCGGCTTCGCGCGGCGGCGGTAGATATGGGCCACGTGCCAGCGGTCTTTACGGTTGAGAACATACGGCAGGTGGTAGCGGGTCGTGCTTTTACCAAATCCAACAAATGCGCAATGTAGCGTCATGGCTCAGTCCTTTTGGAAGGTTACTGAGTCTAACCATAACAAAAAAAAAGCCAGCTAAAAGCTGGCTAAAGTAATACTGGAAGCAATGTGAGCAATGTCGTGCTTTCAGGTTCCCGTAAAGGTCTTCCTGAATGCAGAGCAATAATAATCATTCTCATTCGCACTTGTCCAATACTTTTTGCAAAAATTAGCAGTTGACGCACATTTTAAAGTCATTGATGTTGGAAGGGACTTTTAACTGACTGAGGATAAAGGAATGAGTGAGATAGTGATACGCCATGCGGAACCGAAAGATTATGACGCCATTCGTCAGATCCACGCCCAACCGGAGGTGTACCACAACACACTACAGGTTCCTCATCCGTCTGAGCAAATGTGGCAAGAACGACTCACCGACCAGCCCGGCATTAAGCAACTGGTCGCCTGTATAGACGGTCATGTCGCCGGGCATCTGTGCATCGCCGTCGCGCAACGCCCACGCCGCAGCCATGTGGCTGATTTTGGGATTTGTGTCGGCGCGCAGTGGCAAAACCGGGGAGTTGCCAGCGCGCTGATGCGCACCATGATTGATATGTGCGATAACTGGCTGCGCGTTGACCGCATTGAGCTGACGGTGTTTGTCGATAACGAGCCGGCGATTGCGGTGTACAAAAAATACGGGTTCGAAATTGAAGGCACCGGCAAGCGCTATGCCCTGCGCAACGGCGAGTATGTGGACGCGTATTATATGGCGCGGATGAAGGAGTGATTTGCCGGGTGGCGGCTTCGCCTTACCCGGCCTACGTTCGCGCAGTTGTAGGCCCGGTAAGCGCAGCGCCACCGGGCGATACATCAATACCCCGCCGTCAAATCATCCACCGAACGCGGGTCCGACGCGCCAAACAGCGCCCCGTCCGGCCCAACCATAATGCTCTGGGTGCTGCCCATCGCCTCTTTCACCGCGACCTTCTGCCCGCGCTGCTCCAGCAGTTTAATGGTGTCCGGGCTAAAGCCCTTCTCGACGCGCAGCTCGTCCGGCAGCCACTGGTGATGGAAGCGCGGCGCATTGGTGGCTTCGGCGACGTTCATCCCAAAATCGATACTGTTCACCACCATCTGCAATACCGTGGTGATAATCCGGCTGCCGCCCGGGCTACCGGTTACCAGCCAGGTTTTGCCGTCTTTCACCACGATGGTGGGCGACATGGAGGACAGCGGTCGCTTCTTCGGCCCGACCGCATTCGCATCGCCGCCGACCAGCCCGTAGACGTTCGGCACGCCAGGCTTGGCGGAGAAGTCATCCATCTCGTTGTTCAGCAAAATGCCGCTGTTGCCCGCCACAATCCCGGTGCCGAAGGTCGTGTTGAGCGTATAGGTCACCGCCACCGCGTTACCGTCTTTATCCACCACCGAGAAGTGGGTGGTCTGGTTGCTTTCATACGGTGCCAGCTTGCCGGGGCGGATCTCGCTCGACGGCTTCGCCTTGTTGATGTCGATCAGATCGGCAATGGATTTGGCATACGCCTTGTTGGTCAGCGCCTGCCAGGGCACCTTCACGAAGTCCGGATCGCCGAGATATTCCGAGCGGTCGGCGTAGGCGCGTTTTTCCGCTTCCGCCATCACCTGCATGGCGTCCGCGCTGCCGAAGCCGAACTTATGCATATCGAAGTTTTCGAGAATATTCAGGATCTGCACGATGTGAATGCCCCCGGAGGACGGCGGCGGCATGGAGAAGACTTCGTAGCCGCGATAGGTGCCGCTAATCGGCTCGCGCTCCACCGCCTTGTACTCGGCCAGATCCGCTTTGGTGATCAAGCCGCCATTTTTCTTCATCTCTTCGGCAATCTGGTCGGCAATCGCCCCTTTGTAGAAGGCGTCGGGACCGTGCTCCGCAATCAGCTCCAGGCTTTTGGCGAGGTTGTTCTGCACCAGCTTATCGCCCTTCTTCAGCGGCTCGCCGTCTTTCCAGAAGATGGCCTTGCTGTTTTCGTGGTTTGGAATCACTTCGCTGCCGTAGGTTTTGAGGTCGTCCGCCAGCGCGTCGTTGACCACAAAGCCATCCCGCGCCAGCTTGATGGCAGGCTGCACCACTTTATTCAGCGGCATCGTGCCGTATTTTTCCAGCGCCAGCGAGAAGCCCGCCACGGTGCCGGGCGTGCCGGAGGCGAGATGGGAGGTCAGGGATTTTTTGCTGTCAGGGTTGCCCCGATCGTCGAGGAACATATCGCGGGACGCCTGAGCAGGCGCCATTTCGCGGAAGTCGATGGCGGTGGTTTTGCCGTCTTTGGTGCGCAGCATCATAAAGCCGCCGCCGCCCAGGTTCCCCGCCTGCGGGTGCGTGACCGCCAGCGCATAGCCGACGGCGACCGCGGCATCCACCGCATTACCGCCCTCCCTGAGAATATCGACGCCCACTTGGGTTGCCAGCGCATCCACGGATGCCACCATGCCGTGGGTTGCCCGCACGGGATGAAAAACATCTTCCTCCACGCCGTAAGAGACCGGAGGTGCTGCGGGTGGGTTGGCCGCCACGCTAAATGTCCCGCCTGCCATCAGCGCGGCAATGGCTACCCAGCGCAAAAACGTTGGTTTCATCATTATTGTTCTCCAGGTGAAGGGATCCATATTCCCCGCTTAAGCCTGGTTCACAACTCCTAAAAAATCATCGTTATGGTGAAATCGGGGTAAACTTAAGAGAGACCTCAAAAGGAGGAGATGACAATGAAACGCTTACTGATTCTTACGGCACTTATCCCGTTTGCCGCGCTCGCACAGCCACTCAACACCATGAACAATCCGAACCAGCAGGGGTATGTTATCCCGAGCCAGCAGCGCATGCAGACCGAGATGATGAGCCAGCAGCAGCAGCAAAAAGGGATGCTTAACCAGCAGTTGAGAACCCAGACCCAGATGCAGCAGCAGAGCCTGCAAAATCAGATGAACGCCAACACCCAGCGCGTGCAGCAGGGACAGGTGCGCGAGCAGCCGCTGCCCAATAAAAACGGCGGCATGTTAGGCGGGATGACCTCCTCAGGCAGCGGACAGCAGCATATGCTGCCGCCGCAGTCGAACGGCAGTATGCTTAATCCGCAGAACTAAAGTCGGGGCCGATCAGGTCAATCGCATCGGTACAGATGCTGTCCACGCCCCAGCGCAGCAGGTCGGCTGCACGCTGGGGCTTATTGACGGTATAGACCAGAATATGCAGCCCCGCGTCTTTGAGCATCCTCACCCGCGCCTCATCCAGCAGCTTATGGTTCAGATGGATCGAGACGCAGCCTAAACGGGTCGTCAGCTCGCGCCAGTCTTCACGCCATTCGTCCAGCAATAGCCCGCGCGGCAGTTCCGGCACCGCCGCCTGAGCCGCTTCCAGCGCGTCGATTTCAAATGATGACAGCAGCGGCGGCGTCATCCCTTCCCATAGCTCACGCGCGGCCAGAGCAATCACTTTGCCCGTCAGCGGCCCGGTGCCGGTGGTCGGTTTAATCTCAATGTTTGCCATCATGCCGTGCTGACGACAGCGGTCCGCCACTTCCGCCAGCAGCGGCAGCGGTTCACCTTTGAATTCGCCGCTGTACCAGCTTCCGGCGTCTACTTTCAGCAGATCGCGCCACGGCAATTCGCCCGCCACGCCCCAGCCGTTGCTGGTGCGTTCGAGGTTATCGTCATGCAGCAGGAAGATCTCGCCGTCCTTCGACAGCTTGGCGTCGAATTCGATCATCGTGTGGCCGTAGCGCGCGCCGACGTCAATCGCCGCCAGCGTGTTTTCCGGCGCCAGCTTACCGCCGCCGCGGTGGGCGACGACGTGGGGATAAGGCCAGTTGCTCATACTCGTTGTCCTGTTTCACCGTCAAAGAGGTGCAGATGATTTTCCGGCAGGTGCAGCCACAGCGTGCTGCCTGCTTTCGGGCGCTCCTGATGTGCCAGTCGCACCACCATTTTTTGCTCACCCCAGCGCCCGTGCGCCAGGTTATCTGCACCCAACATCTCCAGCGTGTCCATCACCAGCGGCACGCCACCGTCCGCCTGAGTGGTTAAACCGATATGTTCCGGGCGGATCCCGAGCGTCATCTTACGCCCGGCGTAGCCACGATAGTACCAGTTGATCGGCAATGCCATCCCGCTTTCCAGCTCAAAATGCGTGCCCGCGCTGCTGATGCGCCCTTCCAGCAGGTTCATCGCCGGGCTGCCGATAAAGCTCGCCACAAAGCGGGTGGCCGGCTTCTCGTACACTTCCACCGGGGTGCCAATCTGCTCGGCGATGCCTTTGTTCATCACCATCACCCGCTGGGCGAGGGTCATCGCCTCTACCTGATCGTGGGTCACGTACAGGGACGTGGTTTTCAGACGACGGTGCAGCTGCTGCAGCTCAAGACGCATCTGCACGCGCAGCTTGGCGTCGAGGTTAGAGAGCGGCTCGTCGAACAGGAATACCGCCGGGTCGCGCACGATGGCGCGCCCCATCGCCACGCGCTGGCGCTGGCCGCCGGAAAGCTCGCGCGGGCGGCGCTTGAGCAGGCCGTCCAGCTCCAGAATGCGCGCCGCTTCCTTCACCCGCTCCTCGATATGGCCTTTGCCCATGCCGCGGATTTTCAGCCCCCAGGCCATGTTCTCCTCCACGCTCATGTGCGG
Source organism: Enterobacter sp. PP-008-ECC_S150 (assembly GCF_045257065.1). Taxonomy (NCBI): domain Bacteria; kingdom Pseudomonadati; phylum Pseudomonadota; class Gammaproteobacteria; order Enterobacterales; family Enterobacteriaceae; genus Enterobacter; species Enterobacter sp. PP-008-ECC_S150. The sequence goes on from NZ_JBJHHG010000016.1 coordinate 96,987, forward strand.
ATAGAGGGCGTAGTTCTGGAACACCATCGCGATGCCGCGATCTTTGGGCTCCATCTCGGTAACGCGCTGGCGGTCAATCCAGATATCCCCGGAGGTCACGCGCTCCAGCCCCGCCACCATGCGCAGCAGGGTGGACTTGCCGCAGCCGGACGGGCCCACCATCACGATAAATTCCCCGTCCGCCACGTCGAGCGTCAGCGGCTGAATGACCTGGGTTTTGCCATCCCAGCTTTTGGTTACTGCCTGAAGTTTTAAACCTGCCATCTTATTTCTCGCTATCGACCAGGCCGCGGACAAACGCGCGCTGCATGGCTAAAACAATGACTACGGGTGGGATAAGGGTGAGCAGCATCGCCGCCATCACCTGGTTCCAGAGGGTGGTGCCTTCGCCGGTGGCGATCATGCCTTTGATGCCCGCCACGGCGGTGCCAAGGTTGACGTCCTGAATAATCAGCAGCGGCCACAGGTACTGGTTCCAGCCGTAGATAAAGGTGATGACAAACAGCGCCGCGAGGTTGGTTTTTGACAGCGGCAGCACGATGTCGCGGAAGAAGCGCATCGGCGACGCGCCGTCGATGCGCGCGGCTTCAATCAGCTCGTCCGGCAGGGTCATAAAGAACTGGCGGAACAGGAAGGTGGCGGTCGCCGAGGCCATCAGCGGCAGGGTCAAGCCCGCGTAGCTGTCGAGCATCTTGAGGTTGGCAATCACTTCCACCGTCGGGAAGATACGCACCTCCACCGGCAACATCAGGGTGATAAAAATCATCCAGAAAAACAGGTTGCGCAGCGGAAAACGGAACCAGACGATGGCGAAGGCCGAGAGCATCGACACCGTAATTTTGCCGACCGTAATGCCGAACGCCATGATGAAGCTGTTGAGCATCATCAGCCAGAACGGCGCGCTGTTGGCGCCCACGCCCTGGGTCCAGATGGTCTTCATGTTCTCGAAAAGATGCCCGCCTGGGATCAGCGTCATCGGCGTGTCGAACACCGCTTTGGTGTCGAGCGTGGCGGCGACGAACGCCACGTACAGCGGGAACAGAATGACGATAATCCCTAAAATCAGCATGGTATGGCTGAAAATCGTCAGCCCGCGACGGTTCTCAATCATTGGTAGCGCACCTTACTTTCAACATAGCGGAACTGCACCACCGTGAGGATGATGACGAGGAACATCAGCACGACGGACTGCGCGGCTGAGGCGGAGAGATCCAGCCCGGCGAAGCCTTCGCGGTAAATTTTATAGATGAGCGTTGTTGTCGCCTGCACCGGACCACCTGCGGTCGCCGCGTCGATCACCGGGAAGGTGTCGAAGAAGGCGTACACGAGGTTAACCACCAGCAGGAAGAAGCTCACCGGGGCGATCAGCGGCAGCGACAGCCTGAAGAAGCGGCGAATCGGCCCCGCTCCGTCAATCGCGGCGGCTTCCACCAGCGAACGCGGGATGGACTGCAGCGCGGCAAAGAAGAACAGGAAGTTGTAGCTGATCTGCTTCCACACCGAGGCGAACACCACCAGGAACATCGCCTGGCCGCTGTTCTGGGCGTGGTTCCAGTCGTAGCCGAACTCGGCCAGGAAGTGGGTAATCAGCCCGCGACCGGGGTTAAACAGGAAAATCCACAGCACGGCGGCGACGGCGGGCGCCACGGCGTACGGCAGCAGCATCAGGGTCTGATACAGGCGGCTGCCGCGCACCACGTAGTCCACCAGCGCGGCGAAGAACAGCGAGGCGACCAGGCCGCTGACGGTGACCAGGGCGCTGAACTTCATCGTCGTCCAGAAGGCGTCAAGGTAGTAGCTGTCGTGGAACAGCGCGGTAAAGTTGTCCAGGCCCACAAACTGGCTGGAAAGCCCGAACGGATCGACGCTTTGTACCGAGTACCACAGCGCTTCGCCCGCAGGCCAGATAAAGAAGATAACGGTGATGACCAGCTGAGGCGCGACCAGAAGATAGGGCAGCCAGCGGGAACGAAACACCGGACGGGATGATGACATGGAGATTGGGTTCCTGAACAATGCCGGGTGGCGGCTACGCCTTACCCGGCCTACATAGGGCACGTCGTAGGCCCGGTAAGCGAAGCGCCACCGGGCGAATCACAGATTACGATTTGGTCGACTGCTCAAAGCGGCGCAGCAGCTGGTTCCCGCGCTCTACCGCGGAATCCAGCGCCTGCTGTGGCGTTTTCTTCCCGGTCCAGACGCTTTCCAGCTCTTCATCCACGATGGTGCGGATCTGCGGCATGTTGCCCAGGCGCAGGCCTTTGGTGAACGGCAACGGCGGCTTGTTCAGCATCTGACGCGTCGCGATATCCGCGCCCGGGTTTTTGCTGTAGAAGCCCTGCTCGCGGGTCAGGTCGTATGCGGATTTGGTGATCGGCAGGTAGCCGGTCTTCTGGTGCCATTCGGCGGCAATCTCAGGCTTCGCAAGGAAGTCGAGGAACTCGGCCACGCCTTTGTAGGTGCCCTTGTCTTTGCCCTGCATCACCCACAGGCTCGCTCCGCCGATGATGGCGTTCTGCGGCGCGCCCTTCACGTCAGCATCGTACGGCATCATGCCCACGCCGTAGTTGAATTTGGCGTAGTGACGGATGTCCGCCAGCGAACCGGAAGACGCGGTGGTAATGGCGCAGTCGCCGTTGTAGAACTTCTCGGTGGATTCGTCTTTACGGCCGAAGTAGCTGAAATCGCCCTTCTTGTTGAGTTCTTCCAGCAGCGCGATGTGCTTCACCTGCTCCGGCTTGTTGAACTCCAGTACCGCGTCGGTGCCGTCGAAGCCGTTGTTTTTGGTCGCCACCGGCAGGCCGTGCCAGGCGCTAAAGTTTTCAATCTGGATCCAGCCCTGCCAGCCGCTGGCGTAGCCGCACTTCATCCCCGCCGCTTTCAGCTTCGCGGTGTATTCCGCGAGGTCCTGCCAGGTTTTTGGCGGCTGCTCCGGGTCTAAACCCGCTTTCCTGAAGGCGTCTTTGTTGTAGTACAGCACCGGCGTGGAGCTGTTAAACGGCTGAGACAGCAGATGCCCGGTTTTGGAATCGGTGTAGTAGCCCGCTACGGTCGGCACAAACTGAGATTCATCGAAGTTGATACCGGCCTCTTTGAACACTTCATACACCGGCTTGATGGCTTTGGAGGCCATCATGGTGGCGGTGCCCACTTCATAAACCTGTAACAGCGCTGGCGCGTTGCCGGTACGGAAAGCGGCAATCCCTGCGCTCAGGCTCTGCTCGTAGTTGCCTTTGTACACCGGCACAATTTTGTAATCCGGATGGGTGTCGTTGAAACGCTGCGCCAGGGAGTCAACTTCTTTACCCAACTCCCCTTCCATGGAATGCCAGAATGGAATGGTCGTCACAGCCATTGCGTTTGTCGCAAAAGCCAGACCCAGTGCCAGACCCAAAGCTGTGTGTCGTAACGATGTCATTGTCATCTCTCTTATTGTGCCGGATGCGCGATATCACGCGTTTTATGCTCGCGAGGTAACATGACATGCTCGAATGACAGAAAAATAACTGTTTGTTTACAGATAAGTGACAACAAAGCGTCAGGGGGATGATGGTTGTGTGAAGGGGTTGGGGGTTAAAAAAAGCCGGGTGGCGGCTACGCCTTACCCGGCCTGGTCGATTCCGTAGGCCCGGTAAGCGCAGCGCCACCGGGCGATACAGACGGCTCAGCCGCCCAGGTAAGCGCTGCGCACCGCTTCGTTCGCCAGCAGCGCGTCGCCGGTATCCTCCAGCACCACGCGGCCGTTCTCCAGCACGTAGCCACGGTCGGCGAGCTTCAGCGCCTGGTTGGCGTTCTGCTCGACGAGGAAGATGGTCATTCCCTCTTTACGCAGCTGCTCGATGGTGTCGAAGATCTGCTGGATGATGATCGGCGCAAGGCCGAGCGACGGCTCGTCCAGCAGCAGCAGGCGCGGCTGGCTCATCAGCGCGCGGCCAATTGCCAGCATCTGCTGCTCACCGCCGGACATGGTGCCCGCACGCTGGATGCGGCGCTCCCACAGGCGCGGGAAGAGCTCGTACACCCACTTGATGCGGGTCTGGTATTCATCGCGATGGGCGAAGAAGCCGCCCATCGCCAGGTTCTCTTCCACCGTCATGCGGGAGAAGACGCGGCGCCCTTCCGGGACAATCGCCACCGCCTCGCGCATGATTTTCGCGGTCTGCCAGTCGGTAATGTCTTTGCCATCAAACACAATCCGCCCGCTGGTGGCGCGCGGGTCGCCGCACAGGGTGCCGAGCAGCGTGGTTTTTCCCGCGCCGTTGGCGCCAATCAGGGTGACGATTTCCCCCTGATGGATATGCAGGCTGACGTCGTGCAGCGCCTGAATCTTGCCGTAGTGCGCGTTGACCTTGTCGAACGTTAACATCGCTTTTTCCATCTTATGCCTCGCCCAGGTATGCGCGGATCACGTCCGGGTTGTTGCGGATCTCTTCCGGCGTGCCGTTTGCCAGCGGCGTGCCCTGGTTGACCACGTAGATACGGTCGGAAATACCCATTACCAGCTTCATGTCGTGCTCAATCAGCAGGATAGTAGTGTCGTGGCTATCGCGCAGCTCGGCAATCAGCTCGTCCAGCTCTTTGGTCTCTTTCGGGTTGAGCCCTGCCGCCGGTTCGTCGAGCATCAGGATCTCCGGCTGGGTCACCATGCAGCGCACAATCTCCAGGCGACGCTGGTCGCCGTAGGCCAGGTTGCTCGCCTGACGGTTGGCGTGCTGCAGCAGGCCGATGCGGTCGAGCCAGGTGGCGGCGCGGTCGAGCGCCTCATCCTGGGCGCGGCGGAAGGCGGGGGTTTTCAGCAGGCCGGAGAACAGCCCGGTTTTCAGCTGCTGATGCTGTGCCACCAGCAGGTTCTCAATCACCGTCATCTCGCGGAACAGACGCACGTGCTGGAAGGTACGCACCACGCCCATGCGGGCAATCTGCTGGCCCGCCAGCCCTTCAAGGTGCTGGTCGCGCAGCATGATGGTGCCGCCCGTCGGCTTGTAGAAGCCGGTCAGGCAGTTGAAGACCGTAGTCTTCCCCGCGCCGTTGGGGCCAATAAGGGAGACAATCTCTTTCTTGTGCAGATCCAGATTCACGTTGTTGACCGCCAGCAGGCCGCCAAAACGCATCATCAGGCCGTTAACGGATAATAATGGCTGACTCATGCCTGCTCTCCTTTTGCTTGCCCGTTCTTCAGCTTCAGCTGTGGACGGGTCATCGGCAGAAGGCCCTGCGGACGCCAGATCATCATCAGCACCATCAAACCACCCAGCATTAACATGCTGTATTCGTTAAAGTCGCGCATCAGCTCGCGCGAGACCACCAGCAGAATGGCCGCGAGGATAACGGCAAACTGCGAGCCCATCCCGCCCAGCACCACGATCGCCAGCACAAAGGCGGATTCGGCGAAGGTGAACGATTCCGGGCTGACGAAGCCCTGACGCGCGGCAAACAGCGTTCCGGCGAAACCGGCAAACGCGGCGCTGATGGTGAACGCGGTCAGCTTGATGCGGGTCGGGTTCAGGCCCAGGGAACGGCAGGCAATCTCATCTTCGCGCAGCGCTTCCCACGCGCGGCCCAGCGGCATGCGCAGCAGGCGGTTGATCACGAACAGGGTGATCACCACCAGCAGCAGCGCCACCAGATAGAGCCAGATCACGCGGTCGGACGGGTCATACTTCACGCCGAAGAAGTTGCTGAAGGTGTCCCAGCCGCCTTCGCGGGCGGTCCGGCTGAACTCCAGGCCGAAGAAGGTCGGTTTCGGGATCTGGCTGATGCCGTTCGGGCCGCCGGTCACGTCGGTGTTGTTCAGCAGCAGGATACGGACGATTTCGCCGAAGCCTAAGGTCACAATCGCCAGGTAGTCACCGCGCAGGCGCAGCACCGGGAAGCCGAGCAGAAAACCTGCGGCGGCAGAGACCAGCCCCGCCAGCGGCAGGCAGGTCCAGAAGCCGAGGCCGTAATAGTGGTTCAGCAGCGCGAAGGTGTAGGCGCCGATGGCGTAGAAGCCGCCGTAGCCGAGCACCAGCAGGCCAGAGAGCCCCACCACCACGTTCAGGCCGAGACCGAGAATCACGTAGATCATGGTCAGGGTAGCGATATCCACGGTTCCGCGCGAGACAACAAACGGCCACGCCACGGCGGCCACCAGCAGCGCCACGAGGAACAGCTTCTGCTTCACGGTAGAACCGTCGATTGCCGGCAGGACGAACTTCGGCCCGGAGACGTTTTTCAGCGACTTCTGGAACAGCGGACGCAGCAGCTGGAACAGGAACACCACGGCAGTGCCGATAAATACCCACTCCCAGCGGATATCGGGGGCGGTATCCACCACCAGCTTCGTCCCGTCCAGACCTAGCTGGACGCCCATAAAGACGCCCGCCAGCACGAAGAACATGGCGGCAGAGAGCAGCGCCATCGCAAAATGCATCGGTTTCATACTTTCTCTACCTCCGGACGGCCCAGAATACCGGTAGGCATCACCAGCAGAACCAGAATCAGCAGGGCAAACGACACCACGTCTTTATATTCCGTGCTCAGATACGCCGAAGAGAGCGCCTCCGCCACGCCCAGGATCAGGCCGCCGATCATCGCGCCCGGAATACTGCCGATACCGCCCAGCACCGCCGCGGTGAAGGCTTTCATCCCGGCCATAAAGCCGATATACGGATTGATTACGCCGTAGAACTGGCCGAGCAGGACACCTGCAACGGCAGCCATCGCGGCGCCGATCACGAAGGTCAGAGCAATCACGCGGTCGGTGTTGATGCCGAGCAGGCTCGCCATCTTAAGATCTTCCGCACAGGCGCGGCAGGCGCGCCCCATCCGCGAGTAGCGGATGAACAGCGTCAGGGCGAGCATCGCAATAAAGGTCACAACCCAGATGACGAGCTGCATGGTGGTAATAGAAGCGGCGAAGTTTTCACTGGCCCCCACAATCCACTGGCCGTTAAACAGGCTCGGCAGCGCCACGTCGCGCGAGCCTTCGGTCAGGCTGACGTAGTTTTGCAGGAAGATGGACATCCCGATGGCGGAAATCAGCGCAATCAGACGCTTGGAGCTGCGCACGGGCCGGTAGGCCACGCGCTCGATGCTCCAGCCGTAGGCGCTGGCAATCACAATCGCGCCGACAAACCCGGCGGCGACCAGCAGCCAGCTGCTGTCGATGCCCATCATCATCAGAGCGGCGATAATCATAAAGGAGACATAGCTACCGATCATGTAGACCTCGCCGTGGGCGAAGTTAATCATGCCGATAATGCCGTAAACCATCGTATAGCCGATGGCGATCAGCGCGTAGGTGCTTCCCAGCGTAACGCCGTTAAACATCTGCTGCAGGAAATAGAGAAACTGCTCGGACATATGCAAACCTTTTTATACCCGCCCGGCGGTCCGGGCGGTGGGATAATTATTTGGCGGCCGAGGAAGACCCGTCGGCGTGCCACTTGAAGACACCAAACTCAAATCCCTTCAGATCGCCTTTCTCATCCCAGTTCAGCGGCCCAATCACGGTGTTCGCCCCGTGTGCTTTTAAATCCTTCACCAGATCCAGCGGTTCTTTGCTGCCGGTACGCTCCAGCGCGGTGGCCAGAGACTGCACGGCGGCGTAGGTGATCCAGACGTATGGACCACTCGGATCTTTCTTCTGCGCCTTGAGCGCATCCACGATAGCCTTGTTGGCCGGATCCTGGTCATAGCGTTTTGGCATCGTCACCAGCATGCCTTCTGCAGAATCCCCCGCGATGTTCGACAGTGAGGCATTGCCCACGCCCTCTGGCCCCATAAACTGGGTTTTCAGGCCGGTGGCGCGCGCCTGACGCAGCATCTGACCCATCTCTGGGTAGTAGCCGCCGTAGTACACGAAGTCGATGTTCTCTTTTTGCAGACGGGCGATCAGCGCGGAGAAGTCTTTCTCACCGGCGGTAATGCCGTCGAAGAAGACGATATTTGCGCCGCCTTTTTTCAGGCCGTCCTGCACGGAGCGCGCCAGGCCTTCGCCGTACTGCTGCTTGTCATGAATAATCGCGATACGCTGAGGCTTGACGGTTTCAAGGATGTATTTGGCGGCGGTTGGCCCCTGGGAGGAGTCCAGACCGGCGGTACGCATGATGTGCTGGTAGCCACGCTGGGTCAGCTCCGGGTTGGTCGCGCCGGGGGTGATCATCAGGATGCCTTCGTCTTCGTAGATGTCAGACGCGGGCTGGGTGGAGGATGAGCACAGGTGGCCAATCACATACTGGATACCGTCGTTGACGATTTTGTTAGCGACCGCGACGGCCTGTTTTGGATCGCAGGCGTCGTCATATTCCACGCCCACCAGCTTGTCGCCCTTGATACCGCCCTTCGCGTTGATGTCTTTGATGGCCTGGCGCGCGCCGTTGAACTCCATGTCACCCCACTGGGCAACGGGGCCGGACATTGCGCCCACTACCGCAACTTTAATGTCCTCCGCCATAGCGGCATGCGAGATCGACAGTGCAACCATTCCCGCGATAAATGTTTTCGCGTTCCTTTTCATCTCTGAATCCCCATTCGTGATGTCGTGTTTATATTTTGTTTTATTATGGTTAAAAAGCACTCTGTACTTTTAATGAACAACGCTATTTTTACCAGTGCCTTTAATGGTTTAGCGCAGGTTTTTGCCAAAAACCAGACTAAAATCTCTATTTTTCAGGCGATTAAGCAAAGATAATATTCTGAAATCAGTCAGAGATAAACAACTAAAAGTAGAGTTTGCAGCATAAAATAACGGTACAAAGCGCCGAATAAATCACTACCATTCAGGTTAAAATTCTGCTTATTTTTCGATCCATGTGTTTTCAGACTGCCCATCGCGTTGCCAAAAAACTAATCACCTGGTTAATGAGAATAAAAAGAGGAAGCCGCTGGGTGGATAAATTGAGTACACTGCCCCTACTCAATTTGATTTGGACAAGTAGCTAATGAAACTGACTATCGTGCGTCTGGTGACCTTTAGCGACCAGGATCATATCGACCTGGGCAAGATCTGGCCGGAATATTCCCCTTCGTCACTGCGCGTGGATGAGACCCACCGCATTTATGCCGCCCGCTTTAACGAGCGCCTGCTGGCAGCGGTTCGCGTCACCCTGAGCGGTACGGAAGGGGCGCTGGACTCGCTGCGCGTGCGTGACGTCACCCGCCGTCGCGGCGTGGGACAGTATTTAGTTGAAGAAGCGATCCGCGAAAACCCGAGCGTAACCTCATGGTGGATGGCCGACGTGGGCGTGGAAGATCGCGGCGTGATGGCGGCGTTTATGCAGGCGTTAGGGTTTACGGCGCAGGAGAGCGGGTGGGCGAAGCGCTAAAAGAAAGCCGGGTGGCGGCTGCGCCTTACCCGGCCTACGAGGTGCTGTGCGGTCTGATGCCCTCACCCCGGCCCTCTCCCACGGGGAGAGGGAGAAAACATTAAAAAAAGGCAACTTACGTTGCCTTTTTGCTTTTATTTGGCGTCGGTCGCGGTACCGTTCGCGTGCCAGTCAAACACGCCGAACTCGAAGCCCTTCAGGTCGCCCTTCTCATCCCAGGACAGCGGCCCCATGACCGTATCCACCTTATTCGCTTTCAGCCATTTGGCAATTTCCGCCGGATCGGCAGACTGGTTCAGGCCCGCCTGCAGCGACTGCAGCGCCGCGTAGGTGGTCCAGACGAACGCGCCGCTAGGATCCTGTTTCTTCGCCTTGATGGCATCTACGACAGGTTTGTTCGCAGGGACCTGGTCATAGTTCTTCGGCTTGGTCACCAGCAGGCCTTCGGCTGATTCACCCGCAATGTTAGACAGGGACACGTTCGCCACGCCTTCCGGGCCCATAAACTGGGTTTTCAGGCCCGCCGCGCGCGCCTGGCGCAGGATCTGGCCCATTTCCGGGTGGTAGCCACCGTAGTACACGAAGTCGATGTTCTCTTTCTTCAGACGCGCCACCAGCGTGGAGAAGTCTTTCTCACCGGCGGTGATCCCGTCGAAGAACACCACGTCGGCATTGGCTTTCTTGAGGTTGTCCTGCACTGAACGCGCCAGACCTTCACCGTACTGCTGCTTGTCATGAACGATGGCAATGCGCTTCGGCTTCACTTTTTCGACGATGTATTTCGCCGCGGTTGGGCCCTGATCGGAGTCCAGGCCGGTGGTGCGCAGGGTCAGCTTGTAGCCGCGTGCGGTCAGCTCCGGTGCGGTCGCCGCCGGGGTGATCATCAGGATACCTTCGTCTTCGTAGATGTCAGACGCGGGCTGAGTTGAAGAAGAGCACAGGTGGCCGATAACGTATTTGATCCCGTCGTTCACCACTTTGTTCGCGACCGCGACCGCCTGTTTCGGGTCACAGGCATCATCATATTTTACGATCTGCAGCTTTTCGCCCTTAATACCACCCTTAGCATTAATGTCTGCAACCGCCTGCTCGGCACCCGTGAACTCCTGGTCGCCGTACTGCGCTACCGGACCGGACATGGCGCCAACCACAGCCACCTTAATGTCTGCCTGCGCCATGGTGCTGAATGCCAACGCGATACATCCTGCCAGTAACGCTTTACCCTTCATGTTCATCCTGAGATTCCCCATTATTATGGTTATTACGATTGTTGTGATGTTGTTGTGCAGCGCTTTATGTCAATTATAGGTGTGCTGTTCGCGCTTTTTCAGCATACTCTGCTAAAACATACCCGATTTTTATGATTTTGGAATAGCTAATTTGAAATGAATATATGCCGGGCCCGGCCGGGATTTCTGCCGGGCATGTGGCTTTAACGTGTCAGCGAGGCGGAGATAATGTCCAGCGCTTTACGGAACTGCGCTTCAGGAATAGTCAGCGGATAGAGAAAACGAATCACGTTGCCGTAGACGCCGCAGCTCAGCAGAAGCAGCCCTTCCTGCAGCGCGCGCTCCTGCACCTGGCGAGTGAATTCCGGCGAAGGATGCCCCGTTTGCGGGTCGTTAAACTCCACCGCCACCATCGAACCCTGCGCGCGAATGTCGGCGATATGCGGGCAGTTTTCCTTCGCTTTGTTCAGCACCTCCACCAGGTGATGGCCAAGATGCGCCGAGCGCGTGCAGAGATCCTCTTCGTCAATCACGTCGAGCACGGCATGCGCTGCGGCAATCGCCAGCGGGTTCCCGGCGTAGGTCCCGCCCAGCCCGCCCGGCGCGGGCGCATCCATCACCTCAGCACGGCCCGACACCGCCGAGAGCGGCATCCCGCCCGCCAGGCTTTTTGCCATGGTGATCAGATCGGGCTTCACGCAGTGGTGCTCCATCGAGAACAGCTTGCCGGTACGGGCAAAGCCGCTTTGCACCTCGTCGGCAATCAGCAGAATGCCGTGGGTATCGCACAGGCTGCGCAGCGCCTGCATAAAATCAGCGGGCGCGATGTTGAAGCCGCCCTCTCCCTGCACCGGTTCGAGAATAATCGCCGCAACCTGGTCCGGCGCGATATCCGCCTTAAAGATGCGCTCCAGGCTTTTTAGCGCTTCCGCCGTGCTGACGCCGTGCAGTTCATTGGGGTACTGCGCGTGATACACCGAGCCGGGGAACGGGCCGAAGCCGATCTTGTACGGCGCAACCTTGCCGGTCAGCGCCATGGTCATAAAGGTGCGGCCGTGGAACGCGCCGCCAAAGGTGATAAGGCCGGGACGGTGGGTATACGCCCGGGCAATTTTGACGGCGTTTTCAACCGCTTCTGCGCCCGTTGAGAAAAAGGCCGTTTTCGCCGGGCCGTCAATTGGCACGCGTGCGTTGATGCGTTCGGCAAGCGAGACATAGCCTTCATAGGGGACAATCTGGTAGGCCGTGTGGGTAAAGGCGTGGAGTTGTTTTTCGATGGCGGAAATGACTCTGGGATGGCGATGGCCGGTATTCAGCACCGCGATCCCCGCGGCGAAGTCGATGTACTCGTTACCCTCGACGTCCCACACCGTGGCGTTGTCGGCTTTATCGGCATAGAAGTTACACATCACGCCGATGCCGCGCGGCGTCGCCTGTAAACGCCGGTCGTTGAGTTCGTTGTTTTTCACCCTGTCCCCCTGAGAAAGTCGCCTGCTTAGCGCATCAGTAAGTGTTTGCCAGGGGGAAGGAATTCGCCAGAGCGGGGGATAAAAAAACAAAACCCCCGGACTCTCATCCAGGGGTTCTCGATGCACTTCGCGAAAATTACGCTTCGATAGCGGCGCGAAGTTTTTTCATGGCGTTCTTTTCAAGCTGACGAACGCGTTCCGCAGAGACGCCGTAGCGGTCGGCCAGCTCCTGCAGCGTGGACTTGTTGTCTTCGTCCAGCCAGCGGGCGCGGATAATATCCTGGCTACGTTCGTCGAGGCCTTCCATCGCATGGGTCAGCTTGTTCGCGGCCTGATCTTCCCAGTTGTCCTCTTCAATGCCGTCGGCAAAGTTAGAGGTTTTATCCTGCAGATACAGAACCGGTGCCATCGGCTGGCTGTCAGATGCGTCGTCGTCGGAGGACATATCAAAGGTCATGTCCTGCGCGGCCATACGGGATTCCATCTCACGCACGTCTTTGCTGGATACGCCCAGCTCGCGCGCCACCATTTCCACTTCATCCTGATTGAACCAGCCCAGACGCTGCTTGGTTTTACGCAGGTTGAAGAACAGCTTGCGTTGCGCTTTTGTCGTGGCGACCTTCACGATACGCCAGTTGCGCAGCACGTATTCATGAATTTCTGCTTTGATCCAGTGCACGGCGAAGGAGACGAGTCGCACACCCACTTCCGGGTTAAAGCGACGCACAGCCTTCATCAGGCCGATGTTACCTTCCTGAATCAAGTCCGCCTGCGGCAGGCCATAGCCCGCGTAATTACGAGCAATGTGAACAACAAAGCGCAGGTGAGACAGGATCAGCTTTTTCGCTGCTTCCAGATCGCCCTGGTAATGCAGCTTTTCAGCAAGCTCCTTTTCTTCCTCGGCCGTCAACATCGGCCAGGTGTTCGCAGCCCGGATGTAAGATTCCAGGTTACCAACAGGGGCTAAAGCTAAAGTTTGCATTTCTTTGGTCATTCATTCCTCTCAATGTTTCTTCTGGTCTAGGCTGTCCCCGTCAGGCAACAACCATGCCAAAGCGTTTGAGCAACGAGATTAGCATTCACTCTTTTATCAGACAGTGATTTTATCCACAAGTTCCAGGTGCAACGGTGAATAAATTACGCACAAAATGTGACATGAAGATGATACTGCGGGAAAGAGAAACAGGGACATCTTTCCCTGCAGAGCAAACACCTCGGTGCAGGGAAAGATTATATCACGCTTTTATTAGTCGGGAGTAAAGTGACGTAAATGTTGAACGGTTGCCAGCCAGGCTGCCACCCACCCAATCATCGAGCACACCAGCAGCAGTAACAGGCACTCATCGAACCCTAAGCCGCTGATATTAAACTTGGTTCCGAAAACCTGCGCCACTTCCGTCACGGCAGATGAAAGCCGCATCACCAAAATTTCTGACAATATCAGTGAAAGAAATGCGCCGGAAAAACCGAGCAACGCGCCGCCGTAAAGGAACGGACGGAGGATGAAGCCATCCGTCGCACCAATCAGTTTCTGCACGTTGATGGTATCGCGGCGGGCGAAGATGCTCAGACGCACGCTGTTACCAATGACGAGGAAGACCGCCGCCACCATCAGCACGCCAATCATCGCCGCGACGCGGCCTACCAGCCCGGTCAGAGCAGAGAGACGCGCAAACCAGCTGTCATCCATGCGCACTTCATCAATGCCCTTAATGCGCGTGATGCGATCGCGCAGGGTGTTAAGCGAATCGGTCCCCTGGAAATCCAGCTTCGGGATCACCACCGCCACGGCGGGCAGCGGGTTCTCTTCGAGCATGTCCAGCGCGCCGCCAAAGCCAGACCAGTTGCGGAACTCGCCCAGCGCGTCTTCACGGGAGAGATAGTTGACCTTCTCCACGCCCTGCTCGGCCTGAATTTGCCCAACCACCTGCGCCGCCGCGTTATCGTCGAGCGCTTTATCGAGATAGACCGTGATCTGCGGGGACGGATAATACTGTGAGGCCGCCTGGTTGACGTTTTTATAGACCATATAGCAGACGCTTGGCAGCGTCAGAGAGATGGCAATCACCATCACCGTCAGGAACGTCGCCAGCGGTTTGCTTTTCAGGTCCTGCAGCGCGCCGTGGAACGCGTAGCGCACCTGCTCGTTAAACACGTTGGTTTTGCGGGAAGCAGGTTTTGGCGCGGCCTTCTGGCGCTTCGGCGCATTACGATTGCCGTCACCGCCGCCCTGCGGCTTACGGAAGCGGTCAAACCGGTTCCCGAACTGCCGAATCTGGTTTATTGCATCACGCTTATTCACCGTGGCCTCCGTGCAAATGACCGTCGCTCAGGGTCAGCATGCGGTACGAACGACGGGAAATGAGTCCGATGTCGTGCGTCGCCATCAATACGGTGACCCCCACGCGGTTAAACTCCTCAAACAGACGCAAAATCCCTTCTGACAGGGCATCGTCCAGGTTACCGGTCGGTTCATCCGCCAGCAGCACGGCAGGCTTGTTCACCACCGCGCGAGCGATGCCCACGCGCTGCTGTTCACCGCCGGAGAGCTGGATCGGGAAGTTCTTCGCTTTGTCCAGCAGCCCGACCTTATCCAGCGCCGCGGAGACGCGACGGCGGATATCGTCATAGCTGGCACCGGCAATAATCAGCGGAATGGCCACGTTATCGAAAACGGTGCGATCCATCAGCAGGTGGTGATCCTGGAAAATCATGCCGATCTGACGACGCAGGAACGGCACTTCGCGGTTTTTCAGGCGGCTGATCTCATGGCCGCCGAAAAAGATTTTCCCGGCGCTTGGCCGCTCGATCCCACAGATAAGCTTGAGCAGGGTACTTTTCCCCGCGCCGGAATGGCCGGTCAGGAATGCCATCTCGCCCGGCTGCAGGTGGAAAGTGACCCCCTGCAGCGCTTGTCTCCCACCGAGATAGGCCTTGCTGACGTGTTCAAAGCGAATCATTGTTAGTCCTCTCGGGCAAATAATGCCTCAATAAAGTCGTCCGCCTTAAACGGACGTAAATCCTCAATACGCTCGCCCACACCGATGTAGCGGATAGGAATGCCGAACTGGTCGGCCACGGAGAAGATCACCCCGCCTTTCGCGGTGCCGTCCAGTTTGGTCAGCGCAATCCCCGTCAGTCCTACCGCTTCATGGAACAGCTTCGCCTGGCTGATGGCGTTCTGTCCGGTGCTGGCATCAATGGTCAGCATAATTTCATGCGGTGCGTCTTCGTCCAGCTTCTTCATGACGCGAACGATTTTCTTCAGCTCTTCCATCAGGTGCGATTTGTTCTGCAAACGCCCTGCGGTATCGGCAATCAGCACGTCCACGTTGCGCGCCTTCGCCGCCTGGATGGCGTCGAAGATCACGGATGCGGAATCCGCGCCGGTGTGCTGGGCAATCACCGGAATATTGTTGCGCTGGCCCCAAACCTGCAGCTGCTCAACCGCCGCCGCGCGGAAGGTATCCCCCGCCGCCAGCATCACCGATTTACCCTGCTGCTCGAACTGACGCGCCAGCTTGCCGATGGTGGTGGTTTTACCCACGCCGTTCACGCCGACCATCAGAATAACAAATGGCGTTTTGCCTTCAATATTAAGCGGTTCGTCAACTTTTGCGAGAATTTCACCCATCTCGTCTTTCAGCAGGCCGTACAGCGCTTCGGCGTCGCGCAGCTGTTTGCGGCTCGCTCCTTCTGTCAGGTTGGCGATGATCTTACGGGTGGTGTCCACGCCGACGTCCGCAATCAGCAGCTGTTCTTCCAGCTCTTCAAAGAGATCGTCGTCGATCTTCTTGCCGCGGAACAGGCTGATAAATCCGGAACCTAAGTTTTCTTTGGTTTTCAGCAGGCTGCGCTTCAGGCGGGCGAAGAAACCTTCTTTGGTCGGTTTTTCCTGCTCCTGAACGCTCTCTTCTTCCGGTTCTTCTTCCACCGGCACGACGATGACCGCGTCTTCCGCGGCTTCCGCCGCCAGCGCCTGGGCTTCTAGCTCTTCGTCGGTCAGCTCTGGCTCAAGCGCCGCCTCTTCTTCCACCGCCTCAACAATTTCAACGGTTTCCGCTTCGGCCTGCCACTCTTCGGCTGACACCTCTTCGGCCTTCACCTCTTCCGGCAGCGGCAGCTCTTCGTGTTCAATAACGGCCTGCGGCGCGTCGGCAACGTCTTCAACGACAACCGGTTCTGGCTTCTCGCTCTCCTGAACCTGCTCCGTGACTTCAACCACCTCTTGTGCAAAGGATTCAATCTCTTCTTTGCTGTGCGCCGTTTCTTCCGCTTCGACTACCGCGGCGGTTTCTACAGGCGTTTCAGGCTGCGACGGCTCTTCAACGGCTTGTTGCTCTTCGGTTTTCTGTTCTGTTTCTTGCTCTTTTTCACCGAAGCCCAGCCAGGAAAAGAAGCCACGTTTTTTTTGTTTTGCCATCTGCGACTACACTCCTCGCGGCGCTATATACATGGAAGCTAAAAAAATGATGAAATAGTCTAACACTTTACTTAATTGACATCACCGCCCGCAATCGTAGGCCAATTGTTAACAGAGCTTTCCTGAGATGAAGAAACCCAACCGCGCCCCGGCCGGTCAAATTCGTATTATCGGCGGTCAGTGGCGAGGCCGGAAATTACCGGTGCCGGATAGCCCCGGTTTACGCCCTACTACCGACCGCGTGCGCGAGACGCTGTTTAACTGGCTGGCCCCGTCAATGGTAGACGCCCGCTGCCTGGACTGCTTTGCCGGAAGCGGCGCGCTCGGGCTGGAAGCGCTGTCGCGCTATGCCGCCAGCGCGACGCTGCTGGAGATGGAGCGCGGCGTGGCGCAGACGCTGCAGCAAAATCTGGCGACGCTGAAGGCGAGCAACGCGAAAGTCGTGAACACCAACACGCTGAGTTTTCTTGCGCAGAAAGGCACGCCGCATAATGTGGTGTTTGTCGACCCGCCGTTCCGCAAGGGGCTTTTGGAAGAGACGTTATCCCTGCTGGAGCAAAACGGCTGGCTGGCGGATGATGCATTAATTTACGTTGAAAGCGAGGTGGAAAACGGTTTACCGCCGGTTCCCGCTCACTGGGATCTGCACCGCGAAAAGGTCGCCGGTCAGGTTGCCTATCGTCTTTATCACCGTCAGGCACAAGGAGGCCCCGATGCCGGTACTGATTAACCTGGGACGTTTGCTGATGCTGGGCGTCTGGGCATTTTTACTGCTCAATCTGGTGCACCCGTTCCCGCGCCCGATGAACATTTTCGTTAACGTGGCGCTGATTTTCACCTCGTTCATGCACGCCCTGCAGATGGTGATGCTGAAAAACGGCCTGCCGAAAGACGGCCCGCAGATGACCGGCTGGCAGCAGCTGCGCGTGTTTATCTTCGGCGTGTTTGAGCTGCTGGTGTGGATGAAGAAGTTTAAGGCGCAGGTGAAGAAGTAAGGTGCGCGCTATCGCCCGGTGGCGCTTCGCTTACCGGGCCTACGGAACCCTGCAGGCCGGGCAAACGCAGTGCCGCCCGGCGTTACCGCTCCGGTGCAAACCCTTCAAATCGCGACCCTTTGTAGCTCAGCGCCCCTTTCTCCCCCACCGTCAGCTGATGGTACTGCTGCGCCTCCAGGCGGAAGGTCATCTCGAGGCCGCCCGTTTCCGGCTTAAAGCTCGCCTCATAGCGCATTGCCGCGCCCGCAGGCGTCTCCTGCTGCTGGCGCGAGCGGCGGTCGTTGAGCGGTTTCTCGCGTTTGTTCGTCACTACCACGCGCTTTTGCACCAGCGGTGCGGCATCGTTATCCGCCTTTTCGCGGCGCTGCTGCACGAAACGGAACGAGGCGGCAATGACGATAATCGCCACCACGATAATGAAAAACAGCGGCATCTTGCTCATTGAAAAATCCCATCAGATTATGCGGAATTCAGGATACCTTGCCTTCCCCGCCATTGCCAAACGCCCGCCCGCGTCACTACACTGGATCAGAAACTGATTATTCAGACTTAACAGATACAGGGAGTTAATATGCTTTGGTCATTTATCGCTGTCTGTTTTTCCGCATGGCTTTATGTCGATGCGTCGTACCGTGGTCCCACCTGGCAGCGCTGGCTGTTTAAACCCGTCACGCTACTGCTGCTCCTGCTGCTTGCCTGGCAAGCACCGATGTTTAACGCCGTCAGCTACCTGGTCCTCGCCGGGCTGTGCGCGTCCCTGATTGGCGATGCCTTGACCCTGCTGCCGCGCCAGCGCCTGCTGTACGCCGTTGGGGCATTTTTCCTGTCGCATCTGCTGTATACCATCTACTTTGCCAGCCAGATGACGCTCTCCTTCTTCTGGCCGCTGCCGCTGGTCCTGCTGGTAATTGGCGCCCTGCTGATCGCGGTGATCTGGTCACGGCTGGAAGAGATGCTTTTGCCGGTCTGCACGTTTATCGCCATGACCCTGGTAATGGTATGGCTGGCCGGTGAACTGTGGTTCTTCCGTCCGACCGCCCCGGCGATGTCCGCGTTTTTCGGCGCCGCGCTGCTGCTGGTCGGCAATATCGTGTGGCTGGGCAGCCACTATCGCCGCCGCTTCCGGGCGGATAACGCGATAGCCGCCGCCTGTTACTTTGCCGGGCACTTCCTGATTGTGCGTTCGCTGTATATTTAAATAGCGCTTGACTCTGGAGTCGACTCCAGAGTGTATGCTGCGGTTAATGAGAAAATTATCATTGCCGGAGACTGCCATGTCGACTCCAGAAATACCTAAAAAAGTCCCACAATTCTCGGCGCTTAAGCTCAGCCCGGCTCCGTCGAAGGACGACTGCTGCTGCGAAGGCGCGTGCAAAACGCCCACTCAACCCCTCCCTGAAAGCGGCAACCGCTACAGCTGGGTCGTCAACGGCATGGACTGCGCGGCCTGCGCCCGTAAAGTTGAAAACGCGGTGAAGCAGGTGCCGGGCGTGAGCCACGTTCAGGTGCTGTTCGCTACCGAAAAGCTGCTGGTCAGCGCCGATAACGACGTCAGCAAGCAGGTGGAAGCGGCCGTCAGCAAGGCGGGCTATACCCTTCGTAGCGACACGGCACCCGTTGAAAAAGCCTCCTCGCTGAAAGAAAACCTGCCGCTTATTACCCTCATCATCATGATGGCCCTGAGCTGGGGGCTGGAGCAGATTAATCATCCGTTCGGCAACCTGGCGTTTATCGCCACCACGCTGGTCGGGCTGTTCCCGATTGCCCGTCAGGCGCTGCGCCTGATGAAAAGCGGCAGCTGGTTCGCCATCGAAACGCTGATGAGCGTGGCGGCGATCGGCGCGCTGTTCATTGGCGCGACGGCGGAAGCGGCGATGGTGCTGCTGCTGTTCTTAATCGGCGAACGTCTTGAGGGCTGGGCGGCGAGCCGGGCGCGTAAAGGGGTCAGCGCGCTGATGGCGCTGAAGCCGGAAACCGCCACGCGCGTGATTAACGGCGCGCGTGAAACGGTTGCCATCGCGGCGCTGCGCCCGGGTGACGTGATTGAAGTGGCCGCCGGGGGACGACTGCCTGCCGACGGCGCGCTGCTCACCGCCACCGCAAGCTTTGATGAAAGCGCCCTGACCGGGGAATCCATTCCGGTAGAGCGTGCCGCAGGTGAAAAAGTGCCGGCTGGCGCCACCAGCGTCGACCGGCTGGTGCAGCTCACCGTGCTTTCCGAGCCGGGCGAAAGCGCCATCGACCGTATCCTGAAGCTGATTGAAGAGGCAGAGGAGCGCCGCGCGCCGGTCGAACGCTTTATTGACCGCTTCAGCCGAATCTACACGCCCGCCATCATGCTGGTGGCCCTGCTGGTCACCGTCGTTCCACCGCTGCTCTTCGGCGCGCCGTGGGAGGGCTGGATTTATAAAGGGCTGACGCTGCTGCTGATTGGCTGCCCGTGCGCGCTGGTGATTTCCACCCCGGCGGCGATTACCTCAGGACTGGCGGCAGCGGCACGTCGCGGGGCGCTGATTAAGGGCGGCGCGGCGCTGGAACAGCTGAGCCAGGTCCAGCATATCGCCTTCGACAAAACCGGGACGCTGACCGTCGGCAAGCCGCAGGTGACCGGCGTGTATCCGCAGGACATCAGTGAAGACGCGCTGCTGACGCTGGCCGCCGCCGTTGAACAGGGTTCCACCCACCCGCTGGCGCAGGCGATTGTGCGTGAAGCGCAGTCGCGCGGGCTGAGCATCCCTCCGGCAACCGCCCAGCGGGCGCTGGTCGGGTCAGGGATTGAGGCCGTCGTTGACGGTAAAAAGGTGCTGATCGTTGCGGCCGGCAAGTCTTCCCATCCAGAGGTTGAGGCGTTAGAACAGACCGGGCAAACCGCCGTGAACGTCATGCAGGACGGCGTGGCGAAGGGGATGCTGGCCCTGCGCGATACCCTGCGCGAAGACGCAAAAGAGGCCGTGGCGGCGCTGCATCAGCTGGGCGTGCAGGGCGTGATCCTCACCGGCGATAACCCTCGCGCGGCGGCGGCCATTGCCGGAGAGCTGGGGCTGGAGTTTAAGGCCGGGCTGCTGCCAGCCGATAAGGTCAGCGCGGTCACGGAGCTGAACGCACGCGCCCCGCTGGCGATGGTCGGTGACGGGATTAACGATGCCCCGGCGATGAAAGCGTCCACCATCGGTATTGCGATGGGCAGCGGTACAGACGTGGCGCTGGAAACAGCCGATGCCGCATTGACGCACAACCGGCTGACCGGCCTGGCACAGATGATTAGCCTGGCGCGCGCGACGCGGGCTAATATCCGGCAGAACATCGGCATCGCGCTCGGGCTGAAGGGGATTTTCCTGGTGACCACCCTGCTGGGCATGACCGGGCTGTGGCTGGCGGTGCTGGCGGATACCGGCGCGACGGTGCTGGTGACGGCGAACGCGCTGCGGCTGCTGCGACGCCGGTAAAAAAGCCGGGTGGCGGCTACGCCTTACCCGGCCTACAATTCGGTACAACACGTAGGCCCGGTAAGCGTCAGCGCCACCGGGCTATTTTTCAGGCGAAGTAGCTCATCGCCAGGCCTAAAAACAGCACCAGACCGACGTAGTTATTATTCATAAACGCCTTGAAGCAGGCGTCGCGCTCGCGCTTCGCAATCAGCTTTTGCTGGTACGCAAACAGCAGACCTGCCACCAGCACGGACCAGTAGAACTCCCAGTTCAGCCCGTTGAGACGGCCAATCACCACCATCAGCGCCAGTACCGCGACCTGCAGGATACCGATAATCAGCTTATCCTGACGGCCAAAAAGGATGGCGGTGGATTTAATGCCAATCTTAAGGTCGTCATCGCGGTCGACCATCGCGTACTGCGTGTCGTACGCCACGGCCCAAAGTATGTTCGCCAGGAACATCAGCCAGCAGCTAAGGGGTAAGGACTCACTGACCGCCGCAAACGCCATCGGAATCGACCAGCCGAACGCCGCGCCCAGCACCACCTGAGGCAGGTGGGTGTAGCGCTTCATAAACGGATAGATCCAGGCCAGCGCCAGCGCCGCAACGGAAAGCAGAATGGTCATGGTGTTGAGGGTTAACACCAGCAGGAAAGAGAGCAGCACCAGAATACTGAACAGCACGCGGGCTTCTTTCCCGGTGACCTGTCCGCTGGGTAACGGACGACCGGCAGTACGCTTAACGTGGCCGTCGAATTTACGATCGGCATAGTCATTCACCACGCAGCCCGCCGCACGCATCAGCCAGACCCCGGCCACGAACACGCCAAGGATCCACAGCGGCGGCACGCCCGGCGTGGCGAGCCACAGCGCCCACAGGGTCGGCCATAGCAACAGGAAAGTGCCAATCGGTTTATCGGTACGCATCAAGCGGTGATACGCCAGCAGCTTATTCTGCGTCAGGCTCCACTCCATTTTTTCTTCCTCTTAGTACAACGGTGATGCCGGTAAAAAAAGCTCCGTCAGAATTAACGGCTTACCGCTCAGGCGAAGGCGGGAACGACGCCCCCAGAGTTCGGCATCACGACCAATCTCAATAAAATCCCGGGTCAGCTCAGACGAGGTGAAAAGGTAACGCCCCAGCGGCGTTTTCCCCAGACGCTGCAGCGCCAGCTCTGGCCCGGAAAGGGTGGACTCGGGCACCACCGTCCGCCCGGCAAGCCACGGCTCACCGTCAGCACAGAGTAAAATTTCGCGCAGCCAGTAACGAGGATCTTGCGGCAGCAGCGGCAGCTCGCTGGCGATCTCCTCGCCAGAGACAAACCCTTCCTGAATCAGGGTCACCGTGACCGTTTTATCCTGCTGCTCAAAACGTTTCGTCATGGAATCTTCCAGCAACAACCAGTCCAGTTGCTGAGGATCAAGCGCAGGTATTTGGTCGAAATAGCGCAGTGCACGCAGGCGCAAAAGCGCGGGGTGTGACATGCCAGACTCTCCGATACATAACGTAATGGCATTGTATCGCAGAAACGCGGATTGAGGGGGGCCAAACGTTATTTAACGATCACGATCGCAACATGGATGTAACAGCCTGGCCGAGACGAAAAAAAGTGCGCCCACTCAGGCGCACTAAACTACTGACAAATCAGCACTGTGGGGAAACGGTTACCCCTTGCCTTTTACACTGCTGATAAAGGTGGAACGGGCAGTGGTTGAACCTAAACGTTCGGCTTCATCAAGCAGTTTCAGCGCTTTATCGACATCGCCACGCTTCACCGCCTGCTTAATGGCGTTGTTGAAGTACTCTTCGGTGTCGTTCAGTACCGGCTCCGCCTTCTTCGCCGGGGCAGGCGCTGCGGTCGCTGCCGGCACGGCTGCCGTGGCGGCTGGCGTGGCGGCTGGCGCGGTATAGGCAGGTGCAGCGGTGTTGCCTACGGTGACCGGGCCGTTACCTGAGGAGCCAAACAGCGGGCCGACCAGGACGCTGGACGCGTTGTTCGTTGAGACTTTCAGCTTAAGCAGGCCGTCGGTGACGTGGCGCGCTAACGGATCCGGAATGTCCGGAACAGAGTTACCCGTTCCTTTGGCGTAGGCTTTTGCCGGATCGATAAGCTTCGTGGTCTGCTGCAGATCTTTTTCGGTCGTGAAAACCAGAACATAAATCTTCTGCTGTCCCAGAGCAGGCGTCAGGCGCATTTTGCCTTCAAGACGGTCGGCGCTCATGACGCCAGGCTCCTGGTAACTAAAATACTCGCTTGGGAAGAAAGCAGATGGCGTCAAGTTTTGATCCAGAATCAGCACGTTCGGCGCAAAGACGCTGGTTTGCTTGTTCACTTCGCTGGTTAACGTCAGGGTCAACTCACCAATGTTGGCCGGCACGCTGTAGGCGGCAACCGGTCCGGTGATCCCCGGCACGTTTAGCTGCTGGCCACCCGTAGAAAGCTGTGTCGACTGCGTTTTAGATTGATCGACAGGCGTCCATGTCAGCTGCTGGAGCGCCGCCGCTGGGATAGCCGGCGCAGCGCTGGTATTTTGTGGTACGAAATTCACGTCTGCAAAGGAGACCGCCGGAACACAGGCCATCAGCCCCGCAGAGAGGCACAGCGCGACGAGACTTTTCTTCATTTTCATTGTTATTACCTCTGATAGCAGTGAGCACTGCGGTGGCCAGGCAATAGCGCGCAGTACCCTAAGGAGAGAGGGGCTTGCGCCCCTCTTTCAGGTCATTACGTCAGGTCTAACGAATTACCACCAGATTTCCATCTGGGCACCGAAGGTCCACTCGTCAGAGTCGCCGCGGCTGAAGGTTTTTGCGGAAGTATCGCTGTACGCAACACCAGAGTCATAGCCAGCACCGGAGTTGCTGTTCGCGTAGCCCCATTTCTCATCCCATTTCGCATAGGTTGCGAAGACACGGATCGCCGGACGGGACCAGATGCTGTCGCCAGCCTGCCATTGCTGTGCCAGGGTAATTTTGTACTGGTTGTTGGTGTCGTTAGTTTTCTGAGACTTAACGTTGTCGTAGCCCACTTCAAGCAGGGTACTCATGATTGGCGTCCATTTGTACATAGGACGGACACCGACGGTCCACCACTTAGTACCGTTGTTGTTGTCCAGGTTGATGTCCTGGTACATACCCACGTACATCAGATCCCAGGAGTCGCCCAGAGAGATCGCACCGTGGTCCAGCACGCGCCACATGTCGCCGTTGTTGTTGATGCTGCCGCCTTCCGGACGGCCCTTGCCGTTGGAGGTCATAGAGTCAGTTGCGTACTGCAGCACAAACTTGTTAAAGCCCTTCAGCATGCTCTGGGTGTGTTCAGCCGTGAACATCCAGCCGTCTTTAGACGCGCCAGGCTGCAGGTAGTAGTCATCTGGAATATTGGTGTGACCATAATCAACACCGAACTCCAGCGTACCGCCTTCGTTGACCTGCATCTGTGCTAAACGGACGTCGAAGACATCGTTCGGTACCAGGTTGTCGTAAATACGGTTACCCAGCGCATCACGATCGGCAAAGGTCGCTGAGCCGCCAGCTTCAGAAGAGCGGGTTGCAGCCAGAGAGAGCTTACCGAAGCCCAGGTCGATGTTTTCGATACCCGCACCAGGACCTGAAATATCCCAGTAGTAGAAGTCGATCATGTGAACGTCATGACGCTGATAGAAGCGCTTACCGGCCCAGATGGTGGAACCTGGCAGTGCGTCAATGAGGTTTTTACCCTGCACGTTAGCTTCACGGAAGGCTGGGCTGGTGGATTCCCAGTCGTTCTGCTGAGAGACGGAATACGCAACGTTGGTGTCGAAGTAGAAGCTCTTATCGCCCTCTTTCCACACTTCCTGGCCCAGCTTCAGTTCGGCGTAGGTTTCACATTCGTTACCAAGACGGTATTTACTTTGAGCACCTGTTGCCTGGAAGCACTGCTGTTCACCGCCACTACCGGTCCAGCCGATGCCGGAACGAGCATAACCTTTAAAGTCCACGGCGCCCGCCTGGGCAGACAGGATGCCTGCCGCAATGGCGATTGCCAGAGGGACTTGTTTGCGCAGAGTAATCATCATTCTATCTCCTGAGATCATTGCTTTTCTTTGAACACTTCACCTGTCGGCTTCGTGTCTTCTTTTGGGATTGCTTAAACGCCTGGCTCTTTATGCAACCGACGACATGCAGTGCCATCCTCACGGAACAGATGGCAGCGCTCTGGCGGCAAACCGATAGCGAATGTGGCACCCTCTTCTACCAACACCACGTCGTTCTGGCGGTAGACCAGGTTCTGACGGATGGCGGGGATCTGGATATGAATCTGTGTTTCGTGACCAAGCTGTTCGACGACCTGAACCTCACCTTCCAGCGTCACATCGGCGATGTGGCTCGGCAGCAGGTGCTCAGGACGAATACCGAGGGACATGTTTGCCCCCACCTGTACGTTGGCGCTGTCGACCGGCAGCCAGACCTGCTGACGGTTTGGCAGCTCCACCTGTACCTGTTCAATGGCTGTCGCGGTCACTTTGACCGGCAGGAAGTTCATCTTTGGCGAGCCAATAAAGCCCGCAACAAAGCGGTCTGCCGGGTAGTGGTACAGCTCCAGCGGTTTACCCACCTGCGCCACGCGACCGGCATCCAGCACCACGATTTTGTCGGCGAGGGTCATCGCTTCGACCTGATCGTGGGTGACGTAAATCATCGTGCGGCCAAGACGCTTGTGCAGACGGGAGATTTCGATACGCATCTGGACGCGCAGGGCGGCATCCAGGTTAGAGAGAGGCTCATCAAGCAGGAACACGCGCGGTTCGGCCACCAGCGTACGGCCAATCGCCACGCGCTGACGCTGACCGCCAGAAAGCGCTTTTGGCTTACGCTCTAGCAGGTGCGCCAGCTGCAGCACTTCTGCCACCTGCGTCACGCGCTGGTTAATCACCTCTTTCTTCGCGCCGGCCAGCTTCAGGCCAAAGGACATATTTTCGGCAACGGAAAGGTGGGGATAGAGTGCATAAGACTGGAATACCATACCGACGCCGCGTTCGGCAGGCGGGATGTCATTCATTCGGGTATCACCGATCAGCAGGTCGCCGCTGGTGATGGTTTCAAGACCGGCAATCATACGCAGCAGGGTTGATTTACCACAGCCTGATGGGCCAACAAACACCACGAATTCGCCTTCGTGGATGTCCAGATTGATGTCTTTCGACACCACAACGTCACCCCAGGCTTTCGTTACATTACGCAGCTGTACGCTCGCCATGCCCTTCTCCCTTCGTTACAACCTGTCGCCGACAGAAACATTCAAGATAAGTTCACTATGGGGTATCCATTACTTTCCTGAATCCTCCACCCCCCGGCTTTTTTATGGGGGAGGAGGCGGGAGGATGAGAGAGCAGGCTCTGCGACCGCCGTGGGCGGGCTGAGGCAAAATTCGTGAAGCCGCCTGCAAAATTCGGTGGGTTTTTATGTGCGCCAGCACTCATAACTTAAATTTATGCAACGGAGATCACACAAACGGGGGGTGGGGCGTAGGGGTTGGGAGGATGGAAAGAGGATGTCAAATAAGGAGACTGAAACACGTTGAACCACTGAAGTCATACCACGAGACATCACCAAAAAGGATGGCAGCTATGAATATCAAGACTGGCGCACGCGTTTTCGCATTGTCCGCCCTCGCAGCAATGATGATTTCCGCACCGGCGCTCGCCAAAATTGAAGAAGGCAAACTGGTTATCTGGATTAACGGCGACAAAGGCTATAACGGCCTGGCCGAAGTGGGCAAAAAATTCGAGAAAGATACCGGCATCAAAGTGACCGTAGAACACCCGGACAAGCTGGAAGAGAAATTCCCGCAGGTTGCAGCAACCGGCGATGGCCCGGACATCATCTTCTGGGCGCATGACCGTTTCGGTGGCTACGCGCAGTCTGGCCTGCTGGCTGAAGTGACGCCAGACAAAGCGTTCCAGGACAAGCTGTTCCCGTTCACCTGGGACGCCGTGCGCTACAACGGCAAGCTGATTGCTTATCCTATCGCGGTTGAAGCCCTGTCTCTGATTTACAACAAAGACCTGGTGCCAAACCCACCGAAAACCTGGGAAGAGATCCCGAAACTGGATAAAGAGCTGAAGGCGAAAGGTAAATCCGCCCTGATGTTCAACCTGCAAGAACCGTACTTCACCTGGCCGCTGATTGCTGCCGACGGCGGTTACGCGTTCAAGTTTGAAAACGGCAAGTATGACGTGAAAGACGTGGGCGTAGACAATGCGGGCGCGAAAGCGGGTCTGACCTTCCTGATCGATCTGATCAAGAACAAACACATGAACGCGGATACCGACTACTCCATCGCGGAAGCGGCGTTCAACAAAGGCGAAACGGCGATGACCATCAACGGTCCGTGGGCCTGGACCAACATCGACAAGAGCAAAATCAACTATGGCGTAACGCTGCTGCCAACCTTCAAAGGCAAGCCGTCTAAACCGTTCGTTGGCGTGCTGAGCGCAGGCATCAACGCTGCCAGCCCGAACAAAGAGCTGGCGAAAGAGTTCCTGGAAAACTACCTGCTGACCGATCAGGGTCTGGATGAAGTGAACAAGGACAAACCGCTGGGCGCCGTCGCGCTGAAATCCTTCCAGGATCAGCTGGCGAAAGACCCGCGTATCGCGGCTACCATGGATAACGCCCAGAAAGGCGAAATCATGCCGAACATCCCACAGATGTCCGCTTTCTGGTATGCCACCCGTACCGCGGTTATCAACGCAGCAAGCGGTCGTCAGACTGTCGATGCCGCGCTGAAAGATGCGCAGGGCCGTATTGCTAAGTAAGTCTGATAAACGGCGGGTGGCGCGTGCGCTAACCCGCCTTACGACTACGGCACGATCCGTAGGTCAGGTAAGCGCAGCGCCACCTGACGAAAAGTTTCCACCGTTGTAGAGGAATAACCCCATGGATGTCATTAAAAAGAAGCACTGGTGGCAAAGCGACGCGCTGAAATGGTCAGCGATCGGTCTGCTG
Organism: Enterobacter sp. PP-008-ECC_S150; assembly: GCF_045257065.1. Lineage (NCBI taxonomy): Bacteria > Pseudomonadati > Pseudomonadota > Gammaproteobacteria > Enterobacterales > Enterobacteriaceae > Enterobacter > Enterobacter sp. PP-008-ECC_S150. The sequence continues at coordinate 124,831 of NZ_JBJHHG010000016.1, forward strand.
TGTCTGCTGGTGGGTTACCTTGTTGTTTTAATGTACGTACAAGGGGAATATCTGTTCGCCATCATGACGCTGATCCTGAGCTCTGCTGGCCTGTATATTTTCGCCAACCGTAAAGCCTATGCCTGGCGCTACGTCTATCCGGGCGTGGCCGGGATGGGGCTGTTTGTCCTGTTCCCGCTGATTTGCACCATCGCCATTGCGTTTACCAACTACAGCAGCACCAACCAGCTTGCGCAAGAGCGCGCGCAGCAGGTTCTGCTGGACCGCTCATACCAGGCAGGCAAGACCTTTAACTTCGGCCTGTATCCTGCCGGCAACGATTGGAAGTTAGCGCTTACTGACGATGCAAGCGGGAAATACTATGTCTCCGACGCCTTCAAATTTGGCGGCGAGCAGAAGCTGGCCTTAAAAGAGGCGCCAGCCCTGCCGGAAGGCGAACGCGCCAACCTGCGCGTGATTACCCAGAACCGTCAGGCGCTGACCCAGCTCACCGCCGTGCTGCCAGATGAGAGCAAAGTGACCATGAGCTCGCTGCGCCAGTTCTCCGGCACGCAGCCGCTCTATACCCTGGCAAATGACGGCACGCTGACGAATAACCAGAGCGGCGTGAAGTATCGCCCGAACAACGACATCGGTTTCTATCAGTCCATTACCGCCGACGGCAAATGGGGTGATGACAAGCTCAGCCCGGGCTACACCGTCACCATCGGCTGGGACAACTTTACCCGCGTATTTACCGACGAAGGCATCCAGAAACCGTTCTTCGCCATCTTCGTCTGGACGGTGGTCTTCTCGGTGCTGACCGTGATCCTGACCGTGGCCGTAGGCATGGTGCTGGCCTGTCTGGTGCAGTGGGAATCCCTGAAGGGCAAAGCGATTTACCGCGTGCTGCTGATTCTGCCGTATGCCGTACCGTCATTTATCTCGATACTGATTTTCAAAGGGCTGTTCAACCAGAGCTTCGGTGAAATCAACATGATGCTGAGCGCGCTGTTCGGTATCAAACCGGCCTGGTTCAGCGACCCGACCACCGCCCGCTCGATGATCATCATCGTCAACACCTGGCTGGGCTATCCGTACATGATGATCCTGTGCATGGGGCTGCTGAAGGCTATCCCGGACGACCTGTACGAAGCTTCGGCAATGGACGGCGCGGGTCCGTTCCAGAACTTCTTCAAGATTACGCTGCCGCTGCTCATTAAGCCGCTGACGCCGCTGATGATTGCCAGCTTCGCCTTTAACTTCAATAACTTCGTGCTGATTCAGCTGTTGACCAACGGCGGCCCGGACCGCCTTGGCACCACCACGCCAGCGGGCTATACCGACCTGCTCGTGAGCTACACCTACCGTATCGCCTTCGAAGGCGGCGGCGGTCAGGACTTCGGTCTGGCGGCGGCGATTGCCACCCTGATCTTCCTGCTGGTGGGCGCCCTGGCGATTGTGAACCTTAAAGCTACGCGCATAAAATTTGATTAAGGGAGATAACGATAATGGCTATGGTCCAACCCAAATCTCAGAAGCTGCGCCTCCTGGCGACGCACTTAGGCCTGCTGATTTTTATCGCGGCGATCATGTTCCCGCTGCTGATGGTTATCGCCATCTCTCTGCGTTCCGGTAACTTCGCCACCGGGAGCCTGATCCCGGACGAAATCTCCTGGGAGCACTGGAAGCTGGCGCTGGGCTTCAGCGTGGAACACGCGGATGGCCGCGTCACGCCGCCGCCGTTCCCGGTGCTGCTGTGGCTGTGGAACTCGGTGAAAATTGCAGGCATTACCGCCGTGGGTATCGTCGCGCTTTCCACCACCTGCGCTTACGCCTTCGCCCGCATGCGCTTCCCGGGCAAAGCGACGCTGCTGAAAGGGATGCTGATTTTCCAGATGTTCCCGGCCGTGCTGTCGCTGGTGGCGCTGTATGCCTTATTTGACCGCCTGGGCCAGTACGTGCCGTTTATCGGTCTGAACACCCATGGCGGCGTGATCTTCGCCTATCTTGGCGGCATCGCGCTGCACGTATGGACAATTAAAGGCTATTTCGAAACCATCGATGGCTCGCTGGAAGAAGCGGCCGCGCTGGATGGTGCAACGCCGTGGCAGGCGTTCCGCCTCGTACTTCTGCCGCTGTCGGTGCCGATTCTGGCGGTGGTGTTTATCCTGTCGTTTATCGCCGCCATCACCGAAGTGCCCGTCGCGTCGCTGCTGCTGCGCGATGTGAACAGCTACACCCTGGCCGTGGGTATGCAGCAATACCTCAACCCGCAAAACTACCTGTGGGGCGACTTTGCCGCGGCGGCCGTACTCTCTGCCATCCCGATAACCGTGGTGTTCCTGCTGGCGCAGCGCTGGCTGGTTAACGGCCTGACGGCGGGCGGTGTGAAAGGTTAAGTTTCATTTTGTTATGCCACTGCAACCCTCAACTTTAGACGTATTGTATTGACCCAATACTCAAAATATTTTGCGGTGCTGGAAGGCGGCAAGTGAGTGAATCCCCAGGAGCTTACTAAAGTAAGTGACTGGGGTGAGCGAACGCAGCCAACGCATCAGCAGCGTAAAATATGAAGAGTAAACTTGTGACTGTTGTTAGGCGGCCTCCGGGCCGCCATTTTTTATTCGCGCTTCAGCCGCTTCGAATTACACAGCCAGAGGGTGATCACCAGCAGCAGGATCGCCGCCGAGTAGATCAGGACGTCGAGGGGAGATTTATGATCGACGATGATCAGCCGCACTATCGCGGTGATCCCAATGTAGACAAAATAGCGCAGCGGGAAGTGAAAGCCGGACTGAAAATACTTCACAATCAGGGCGATAAATTCAAAGTAGAGAAAGTAGACCACCAGGCCTTCCACCAGCGCATATTTGCTGGTTTGTTCAGGGGCAAACAGCACATCCGCCAGATGCACCGTCTCTTTACCCAAAAAGACGACCAGTATCAGGCCAAGGCTCAACAGACCGAGGTTCAGCACGGTCTGGAGGACAGTTGAGATAAACTCAACGCGCGGGCGAGTCAGGGATGTCATACAGCACCTCATTCTCCAGGGCGAGGTTTCTGTATAACGCAAAAATGTGACGGAGATCTATATTTTTTAATTATGTTTTATGTAGGGAGGTAACCGATGGATCGTAAACCAACCGGGGTACGCAACGTAACCTGTGGTGAAAATGTCACCCTTTACGAACCCGCCAATCTTTATGACTGCGTGCTCGGCAACCGCGTGTTCGTCGGCCCGTTTGTTGAAATCCAGGGCAATACCTGCATTGGTGACGACAGCAAAATTCAGTCGCACACCTTCATCTGTGAGTATGTGACCATCGGTAAGCGTTGCTTTGTTGGCCATGGCGTGATGTTTGCCAACGATATGTTCCGCGAAGGCAAACCCAATGCTGACCGGAACAGCTGGGGACGCATTACCGTGGGGAATGACGTATCGATAGGCAGCGGTGCCACCATCCTTGCGGTCTCCATCTGCGATGGCGCGGTGATTGGCGCGGGAAGCGTGGTGACCAAATCGATCGTCGAGAAAGGTGTCTATGCCGGTAACCCGGCGAGGCTGCTGCGCCGCTTGTGATTCGCCCGGTGGCGCTGCGCTTACCGGGCCTACAAAAACCGTAGGCCGGGCAAACGCAGTGCCGCCCGGCGTGAAGCATTAGCGGAAGTTAATATTCTTATCGCTCGTCATGTCATACAGCTGGAACTTGCGTCCAAGCTGCTGACCGCCGTCACGCGTCAGCGGCGTCCAGCCAACCGCCGCACGGCTGCGGGTTGGGCCTGAGGAGAACAGATCCAGCGGAATCGACACGTAGACCCCTTTGGTGAAGTCCCCTTCCCCGTATTCGTCCGGCGAGACGTTGGTGATGGTGGCATAGCCGCCCACCACAACGCCGCTGTCGAAGTGTTTAGAGATATCCAGCGTGCCGCCCTTATCGCCCGCCAGGTACTGGCCGACGCTGGCTTTTACCAGCACGTCAGGCGCGAACGACGGCGTCCAGTAGGCGGTCAGATGGCCCGTTTTGACGCTGTAGTCGGTGAACTTCATCATGTCCTGGGCGCTGCGCCAGTCGCGCTGCTTGACGTAGTTGGCGTCAATCCCGAACGCCCAGTTGCTGTCGACAGGGCGATAAAGCACTTCCGCCCCCGCGCCGCCGTACATGGTTTCCAGATACCCGCCGTACACCTGGCCGTAGAAGCCGTTGCCGAAGTACTGGAAGTAGTTGGCCTGCAGGTTATTCACGTAGGCATCGTTCTGCACGTATTCACGCACGCGGGTACGCACGCGCGGCAGCGTCGAGTCTTTTGGCGGGTTGGTGTAGTTGAACTTGTCGTAGTTGTTGGCAATGTTGCCGAACAGGCTGCCGGTGGTCAGCAGGTGGTCGGTGAGCCACAGATCCGCCGTCGCCATGACGCCCAGCTGATACATGTAGAAGTTTTCCGGCCCGCCGACGGACTGGTTCAGCACCGGATCGATATGGAAATCGAAGCGCGATCTGTCGATATACCAGCCCTGCTCGGTGGTCTCGGGCACAACCGGCTCAACGCGTTTTTGCACCAGCTCGGTTTCGTGCCCGAGCGGTTCGCCTTCCAGGTGGCGCTTCAGGCTGGCAACGTCCGTTTCGGTGGTGACCTGTGGCAGGTTGAGGCGGTTTTCCGTCACGCGGATCGTGCGGATCCCCTCCGGCAGATCGTTCATGACGATCCGGTTGGCGCGCTCGATCCCTTCGCGCGAGTCGCGGTATTTCACCTGCTCGCCGGTGACGTAAAGCGTATCGCCTTTGGTCTGAATCTTTGGATCCGCCAGACCGGCATTGTATTTAAGCAGCGTCAGCTGGTTTGCCACCACGGAGTGCTGCAAAATGGCATCCTGCGGCTCCGGCCGGTAGGCAGGCCGCGCGTTATCATTGTAGTGCGGCCGCATGTCGTTAAAGTTGGTGCGCAGCGTGAAGCCAAACATCACCGTATTGCCGCGCTCGTAGCTGAGGTTAACGTCGGCCCAGTCGGCGACGCGATAAATGGCGCCGACGTTAAACTTGCTCTTTTGCTCAATCTTCCCGGCGAACTCCTGGGAATAGTCATTCCCTTCGTACTCCAGCTTCAGGCGCAGCGGCTGCCACGGCGTCTGGTATTCCACGCCGCCAAACAGCGACGCCGGGCCGTGAAACATCTGATCGCCGTTAATTGAACCGGCTTTTTTATAGCTGTTATCGCGGTAGCAATATTTATCGCTGTAGGAGCATAACGGGTTTTTTACGTTGCCGCTGGTGCCCAGATAGCCCCAGCCCAGCCCGAGCGAGAAATCGAACGGCCCCCAGGCTTTGTTGGCCACAATGTATTCCGCGTCAAACAGGCCGGTCCCGCCGATATCTTTGGCCCCCACGGAGACCTGCGGCATCCAGTAGCTCTCTTCCCACAGGCGCAGCTTAAGGTCGAAGGCTTTATCTTTGTAGGTCTGATCGCCGGAGAACGCCTCCACGCTGCTGTACTGTTTCGTGCGCACGTCGGTATAGCGCAGCGTGGTTTCAAGCCACGGAAACAGCTGCACCGACGCCGAGTAGTAGCGGTACTGGTCGTTATCGCGGTAGTTAAGGCTGATTTCCCCTTCGCGCGCCATCCGCGCGGTGGGGGTTTGCAGTAAACCGACGCCGCCGAAGTCTGACTGAGACGGGCCAACGGGTGCCGGATACGTTTCTGCATGGCAGGCGGCACTCACGCAGAGCGCCAGCATGCTGTAGAGATAGGTTCTTTTCATTATTCCGGTATCCGCTGAATCAGGGAGTGAAGGATATCGGCGTTAAGCCCGTCATACGCCTTCGTCCAGAAATGGTCGGCAAAACCGACAAAAATGATGCTGCCCGGCATAGGTTCGATATGGCGCTTGTTCCAGTAAGCCACCGGCGCTTTTTGCGTATGCCCGTCAGGGTAAACCACCCAGGCGTAGCTGTTATCGGCACCGCTCAGCAGGCTCTGCTCGTCGAGATAGCTCGCCACGTCGCGTCCCGGCGTAAAGGGCTTGTTACCCGGGCTGCTGATAAGCCCCATCACGGTCACCGTCGTCGGCTTCGCCGGAAGCCAGAGCGTATACTCCCCTTCCAGCGTCGGGTTGCCGTTTTCCGTAACGCGCACCTCGTCCGGGTCAAGATTCACCGTCTGACGGCCCGTCACCTTCAGCGCCTGCAGCTGCTGGCGGACGCTGTTAATGGCCGCCGCATCGTCGCCGTCTTCCTGCTCCGCCAGCCCCGTCAGCCTGGCAAGAAGCGCCTTGTGCTGCTGTTCCGCTTCAATAGTCTTCTGCCGTTCGGCGATTACCGCGCCCGGCCACCAGCTGTTGGCAAGCCTTGGCTGCCCGACGAGATCGAGCAGATGCTCGGCGTGGGTCAGCGTTTTCGGTTTTTCACTGTCCGGCGTGTAAACCTTCACCGTCCCTGCGGACCATGCCGCAGGGGTTGCAAGGCTCGCAATTAGCGCAACGCGGATAATTCTTCTCATGATTTTGCGGCCTTGATCAGCGTGGTTTTCACCGGGAAGAATCCGGCACCGAGATACTGCAAGGACTGGCGGATATGCCCTTCCTCGTCGATCCAGAAGCGGTTGTGCCAGGTGGCCTGGTCGGTGGTGACCTCTTCATCCAGCACGCGAACCTGCGTTTCGTCGCTGCCGACCTTCACGCTGTCGGTGCCGTCCCAGCGAAAGGTCGAGCGCGCCGTGGCGTAACGCACCTGCTTGTGTTCGGTCCAGCCCATCGTGCGCGTCCAGCCTGCGCCGTCGACGATCTGGTTCGGCTTGATCAGCGGGTCGTCGGCGACATTATTCACCTCCAGCAGGTTGTCGCCGCCGAGCAGCGTTTTCACTATGCGGCCATGCTGCGTCACGATGGTGGCCTGATCCTGCGTCACCCATTTCTGCTGCCCGTTTTCATCGAAAGCGAGCACCACAAACAGCTGCGGGCCATCGTTAAGCTGCATGTACTGGCTGGCATAAGGCATGTTTTGCAGTTCGTCATCGGTCAGATGCACGCCCGGTGTGCCGAACAGGCTTTCCCACAGGGAATGTCCCAGCCCTTTAGTGGTGGCCGAGCACGCCTGCAGCAGCAGGCAAATCAGAATGATTGCAGGTCGCTTCACGACTCTTCTCCGAAGGGGCGAAATAACCACACCGAAGTGTGGTTATGATTAAAACACCCGCTATTACTGGGTGCTGGTTGTCGTGGTGGTCGTGGTTCCGGTGTTGGAGCCATCACCGCCACCGGTTGCCGCCAGCGCGACACCCACGGCTGAACTTACGGTGCTGGTGCTGGCTGCGGTAGAACTTCCCGCAGACGCAGACGTCGCTGCCGACCCTGCTGCTTCCCCGACCTGAACCGGAGCCGCATAGACAGATGTCGCCGCAAGCGCAGATATGGCGAAAATGCCATACAGTACTTTCTTCATAACAATTTCCCTTCAATGAATGAATGGAGATTTGCCCGAAAAGAATTTCAGGCGGAATCGAGTATACACAACTCAAGCCGTGGGTTTGCCGTACGGGGAAATAGGGGTAAGGTTTTCAGATTAATGGATAAAACAGAAATGAAAGGCAAATAATAAAAATAAATAATTCATACAAAACAATGATTTATAATATAAACATATTATTTATCTTCTGCGTATTTTCTTAAAATAAACCGCAGCAATTAACGGGTTAAGCGTCTTTTTCGGATTAAACTCAGAGCCAGAATTTAAGTTAACTAACAGACATCAGGAATTATCCGATAAAAAAATGCCGGCATTAAGCCGGCACGTTTTCATAGCGTTTTAATTACGCACGCCAGGCTTTATAACGGTTGATCAGACCATTTGTCGAGCTGTCGTGGCTGGTAATCGCTTTATCGTCACCCAGCTCTGGCAGAATACGGTTTGCCAGCTGTTTGCCCAGTTCAACGCCCCACTGGTCAAAGGTGAAGATGTTCAGGATCGCGCCCTGCGTGAAGATTTTGTGCTCGTACAGGGCAATCAGCGCGCCCAGGCTGAACGGCGTGATTTCGCGCAGCAGGATAGAGTTGGTTGGGCGGTTGCCTTCGAACACTTTGAACGGCACAACGTGCTCCAGGGTAGCCGGATCTTTACCCTGGTCACGGTATTCCTGCTCAACGACTTCACGGGATTTACCAAACGCCAGCGCTTCGGTCTGCGCGAAGAAGTTCGACAGCAGCTTCGGATGGTGGTCAGACAGCGGGTTATGGGTGATAGCCGGGGCGATGAAATCGCACGGTACCATTTTGGTGCCCTGGTGGATCAGCTGGTAGAAGGCATGCTGACCGTTGGTACCCGGCTCGCCCCAGATGATTGGGCCAGTCTGGTAATCCACCGCGTTGCCGTTACGGTCAACGTATTTACCGTTGGATTCCATGTTGCCCTGCTGGAAGTAGGCCGCAAAGCGGTGCATATACTGGTCATACGGCAGGATCGCTTCGGTTTCAGCGCCGAAGAAGTTGTTGTACCAGATACCGATCAGCGCCAGCAGCACCGGCAGGTTTTTCTCTGGTGCGGTCGTGGAGAAGTGTTTATCCATCGCGTGCGCGCCGGAGAGCAGCTCAACGAAGTTGTCGAAGCCCACGGACAGGATGATGGACAGGCCAATCGCAGACCACAGAGAGTAGCGGCCGCCGACCCAGTCCCAGAACTCGAACATATTCGCGGTATCAATGCCGAACTCGCTGACCGCTTTACCGTTGGTGGACAGCGCCGCGAAGTGTTTCGCCACGTGCTTGTTGTCGCCCGCGGTTTTCAGGAACCAGTCGCGCGCGCTGTGGGCGTTGGTCATGGTTTCCTGAGTGGTGAAGGTTTTGGACGCCACCAGGAACAGCGTGGTTTCCGGGTTCACGTTCTTCAGCACTTCAGCGATGTGGGTACCGTCGACGTTAGACACGAAATGCATATTGAGGTGGTTTTTGTACGGACGCAGCGCTTCGGTCACCATGAACGGACCGAGGTCAGAACCGCCGATACCGATGTTTACCACGTCGGTGATCGCTTTGCCGGTATAGCCTTTCCAGCTGCCGGAGATAATCGCTTCGGAGAAGGTTTTCATCTTTTCCAGCACCGCGTTCACTTCCGGCATGACGTCTTTGCCGTCAACGATGATTGGCGTATTGCTACGGTTACGCAGGGCCACGTGCAGCACGGCACGGTCTTCGGTGCGGTTAATTTTCTCACCGGAGAACATGGATTTGATGGCGTCCGCCAGCTCGGTTTCTTTCGCCAGATCCTGCAGCTTTGCCAGCGTCTCTTCGGTAATGCGGTTTTTAGAGAAATCCACCAGCATCAGGTCGTCGAAGGTCGCGGAGAACTTAGAGAAACGATCGGCATCTTTCGCGAACAGATCCGCGATGGTGACGTCTTTCATTTCATCAAAATGTTTCTGGAGTGCCTGCCAGGCAGCGGTCTGCGTTGGGTTGATGTTTTTCATTAGCAATACTCTTCTGATTTGAGAATTGTGACTGCGGTCGATTGTAGCGCCTGCAAATAAAAATTGTGATGGTTTTTATGCCATTGCCCTGGCCTGCATCAAACACAGGTGAAAAGACCCGAAAAGTATAGCTGCTGAAGCGCCTTCCCGGGGCGGCGAAATGTCGGTCAAAATGGGGTAAAACGGAGCATAAAATCTGGCGCTGTTATAAGTCCTGTTTCTCAGGGGTACCCCCCCATAAAAAATCCGCATAATCCCAGCATTGACAGGACCTCCCCCGCATTTTATTTATAGGGCCGTATTTTGCGCCTGCACCTGTTTTCGTTTCACTCTTGTGCCAAGGTCGCTTATTCATTCCCTGACACGAGGTTGTTATGACGAGTTTTGTGGTCGCCAAATTTGGCGGCACCAGTGTGGCCGATTACGATGCCATGAACCGCAGCGCCGATGTGGTGCTGGCCGATCCGAATACCCGCCTGGTGGTGCTGTCTGCCTCCGCCGGGGTGACGAACCTGCTGGTTTCTCTGTCTGAAGGACTGGAAGCGACAGAACGTTTCGTTAAGCTGGATGCACTGCGCAAAATTCAGTTCAACATCCTTGAGCGTCTGCAGAACCCGAACGTGATCCGCGAAGAAGTGGAACGCCTGCTGGAAAATATCACCACCCTGGCAGAAGCGGCGTCTCTGGCCACCTCCACCGCCCTGACCGACGAGCTGGTCAGCCACGGCGAGCTGATGTCCACCCTGCTGTTTGTTGAAATCATGCGCGAGCGTAGCGTTCAGGCGCAGTGGTTTGACGTGCGTAAAATTATGCGCACCAGCGACCGCTTTGGCCGCGCCGAGCCGGACGTTGAGGCGCTGGCGGAGCTGACCAGTCAGCAGCTGGCCCCGCGTCTGGCAGACGGCATCGTGATCACCCAGGGCTTTATCGGCAGTGAAGCCAAAGGCCGCACCACCACGCTTGGCCGCGGCGGCAGCGACTACACCGCCGCGCTGCTGGGTGAAGCCCTGCACGCCACGCGCGTGGATATCTGGACTGACGTTCCGGGCATTTACACCACCGACCCGCGCGTCGTTTCCGCGGCGAAACGTATTGATGTGATCGCCTTTGAAGAGGCGGCGGAAATGGCCACCTTCGGCGCGAAGGTGCTGCACCCGGCCACGCTGCTGCCTGCCGTGCGTAGCGATATTCCGGTCTTCGTCGGCTCCAGCAAAGATCCGAAAGCGGGCGGGACGCTGGTCTGCAAGAAAACGGAAAACCCGCCGCTGTTCCGCGCCCTGGCCCTGCGCCGTCGCCAGACGCTGGTGACGCTGCACAGCCATAATATGCTGCACTCTCGCGGCTTCCTGGCGGAAGTGTTTGGCATTCTCGCGCGCCACAATATCTCGGTGGATCTGATCACCACCTCTGAAGTGAGCATTGCGCTGACGCTGGATACCACCGGCTCGACCTCCACCGGCGACACGCTGCTGACCCAGTCGCTGCTGATTGAGCTGTCTGAACTGTGCCGCGTGGAAGTGGAAGAAGACCTGGCGCTGGTTGCCATCATTGGCAACAAGCTGTCGCGCGCCTGCGGCGTAGGCAAAGAGGTGTTTGGCGTGCTCGACCCGTTCAACATCCGCATGATTTGCTACGGCGCATCCAGCTATAACCTCTGCTTCCTGGTCCCGGCCGATCAGGCCGAGCAGGTCGTGCAGAAACTTCATCAGAATTTGTTTGAATAAAATTCGTTAGCACGTTAAACAATATCAATAAGCCGGGCGCAGACCCGGCTTTTTTACAACTAAACAACACGACAATACTGCAAGGAATCCACTATGTTATCCGCCATCACGCGGCTGTTCCCGTTATGGGCGCTGCTGCTCTCCGTACTCGCGTATTACACGCCCACCACGTTCACCGGCATTGGCCCGTGGGTCACCACGCTGCTGATGCTGATCATGTTCGGTATGGGTGTGCATCTGAAAATCGACGACTTTAAACGCGTGCTGTCTCGCCCTGCGCCCGTCGCGGCAGGAATATTTCTGCACTACCTGGTGATGCCGCTCGCGGCGTGGCTGCTGGCGATGGCCTTTAAGATGCCGCCCGACCTCTCCGCCGGGATGGTGCTGGTGGGCAGCGTGGCCAGCGGCACGGCGTCCAACGTCATGATCTATCTGGCGAAAGGTGACGTGGCGCTCTCCGTCACTATTTCATCCGTTTCCACGCTGGTGGGCGTGATTGCCACGCCGCTGTTAACCCGCCTGTACGTGGACGCGCATATCCAGGTGGACGTGATGGGCATGCTGCTGAGCATTCTGCAGATTGTGGTGATCCCGATTGCGCTGGGGCTAGTCATTCACCATCTTTTCCCGCGCGTGGTCAAAGGGGTTGAACCGTACCTGCCCGCGTTTTCGATGGTCTGTATTCTGGCGATCATCAGCGCCGTGGTGGCCGGTTCTGCATCGCATATTGCTTCCGTCGGGTTTGTGGTGATCGTCGCGGTGGTGCTGCATAACACCGTTGGCCTGCTGGGTGGCTACTGGGGCGGGAAGCTGTTCGGCTTTGACGAATCAACCTGCCGCACGCTGGCAATCGAGGTGGGCATGCAGAACTCCGGCCTGGCGGCGGCGCTCGGTAAACTTTACTTCTCCCCGCTGGCGGCCCTGCCTGGCGCGCTGTTCTCCGTCTGGCATAACCTCTCCGGCTCCCTGCTGGCGGGCTACTGGTCCGGCAAACCAATTGACGAGCAAACGAAAAAAGATGCGGTGAAGCAGGGTTAATTGACGCGGCTTGCTTTACACTGAAGCCTCCCTATCAGGAGGCTTCAGCAATGGCGACACCACGTTTGACCCAGAAAGACATGACCGAAGCCGAGCAGCGCGAACTGAAAACGCTTCTCGACCGCGCCCGCATCGCGCATGGCCGCACGCTGACGAATGCCGAAACCAATCAGGTTAAAAAAGAGTACATCGATAAGCTGATGGCGCAGCGCGACGCCGAGGCGAAGAAAGCCCGCAAGCTGAAAAAAGAGCAGGCTTATAAACCCGATGCAGAGGCCACCTTTTCGTGGTCGGCCAGTACCTCTACCCGTGGAAGGCGCTAATCAGCGCCCTTTCTTTTTGCGTCCCGGCTGGGTAAAGCGTTTTCCGTTGCCCGGCTTGCCTCGCCCTTTCTCTTCCGCCTGCGGCGCCTTCACCACCGGGCGTTTAATCGCCTGAGCTTTCGGTTTTGCTCTGGCCTTCGGCTTCGCTTCGGACGAGGAGTTCTCGATAAGCTTGAACAGCTCGATCAGTTCATCATCCGTCAGGTCACGCCATTCGCCCAGCGGAATGCCGGTCAGGCTGACGTTCATGATGCGCGTGCGCTCAAGCTTCGTCACTTCATAACCGAAGTGCTCGCACATGCGGCGAATCTGGCGGTTTAAGCCCTGTACCAGGGTAATGCGAAACGCGAACGGCGCCTCTTTTTTCACCTTACACTTTTTCGTGACGGTACCGAGGATCGGCACGCCGGCGCCCATGCCGCGAATAAAGTCGTCCGTGACCGGCTTATTCACCGTCACAATGTACTCTTTCTCGTGGTCGTTACCGGCTCGCAGAATTTTGTTGACCAGATCGCCGTGGTTGGTGAGGAAAATCAGCCCCTGCGAATCTTTATCCAGACGGCCAATCGGGAAGATACGGCTGCTGTGGTTCACGAAATCAACGATGTTGTCCCGCTCGCCGTCCTCCGTGGTGCTGACAATCCCAACCGGTTTGTTCAACGCGATAAACACCAGGTCTTCGGCATCACGCGGTTCGATGACCTGACCATTCACTTTAACCACGTCGCCAGGCACCACCTGATCGCCGATCGTGGCGCGTTTGCCGTTAAGAAACACGTTACCTTGTTCAATGTAACGGTCAGCCTCGCGACGTGAGCAGATCCCGCTCTCGCTAATGTATTTGTTTAATCGGGTTGATTGAGTTGGCAGCATAGTTTCTCCTGTGAAGGGCGAAATATACCTTAGGTACGGGCTGGAAAAAAAGATTAGCCGACGGTAACTGAGACGGGTTTTTAAGTTTGCGAGACGCTTTCAGGATTTTACGTCCTGTCATTTACCCATGTGTTCAAGCCTTTTAGTTTTACTCTCCATGTAGAAGTGTTTGTAGTTTATAAATCACAGGGAGTAATATGAAGGAAATTGTTCAAACAGAATCCTTCCGACGCTGGGAGCAAAACTTAAAAGATCGACGAGCGAAGACCATTATCGCTTCCCGCCTCTTTCGGTTGGCAAATGGCTTAGCGGGCGACGTTAAACCCGTGGGAGAAGGTATAAGCGAGCTAAGGATCCACTTTGGTCCGGGCTACAGAATCTATTTTAAAGACCAGGGCAATTACATCATCGTTCTGTTATGCGGTGGTGACAAAAGCAGCCAGGACAGAGACATACTGATGGCAAAAATGCTGAGCAATGTATCCCAATGGCAGGAGTGAATGAGCATGCATAAATTAACACCTTACGATCCCGCCAACGCGTTGGTGGATGACGAGGAAATCGCCGTGTTTATCGCTGATGCACTAGAAACAGGCGACTCGACGTATATCGCTAAAGCCCTTGGTGTTGTCGCACGAGCCAAAGGAATGTCGAACATTTCACAGCAAACCGGCTTGTCGCGTGAGCAGCTTTATCGGTCATTAAGTGATAAAGGAAACCCAACGCTAAAAACCACGCTCGCGGTAATGAAAGCATTGGGTTTTGGGCTAACACTCAAACACGCCGGAGATTAATACTCATCCCGCTCGTCGTCTTCATCCGGCTGTTCCATCACGCTATAGGCCACCGCGCAGAACAACGAGTTGAGACGCTTCATATCCCCCAGCAGTCCCAGATGCAGAGAGCTGGTCTCGATACTTTGTACGTTCTGCTGATGCAGGCGCTCTACGTGGGCGTGCGAGTAGCGGCGGTTCAGAATGCGGAAACGATGCTTGTTGCGTCGCAGGCGTCGCGCGCTCGGCACGTCGCTGGAGAAGAAGACCAGCATCGCCAGCTTCAGGTTGCTCAGCAGCTGTTCGTGGAGCGCTTCCAGCTCCTTCAGGCCTTCCCCGGAGAACGCCCGGCGTGCGGCCAGCGATTTATCGGCGATCTCGCTGCCCATGCGCTCAACGATATCGGAGGCCTGTTCAAGGTTAAGCGACATCTCAATGATTTCCGCCCAGCGGCGGGACTCCTCCTCCGCCAGCTCGTCCTGCGGCATGCGCGCCAGATAGAGCTTAATGGCGGTATAAAGCACGTTGATATCGTCCGCTAATCGGCGCAGCTCTTTCTCTTCACGCGGCTCGCCGTGCATCACCTTTTGCAGGCCTTCGAGCATGGTTTCCATTGCGTCGCCCATGCGCAGCGTCTCGCGCGCGGCATTTGCCAGCGCCAGCGCCGGGGTATCCAGCGCGGACGTATCCAGATGCTTCGGCTTCAGGCGCGCATCCAGCTCCGGTTCATCCTGAATGAGACGTTCGCAGAAGCGGGCCATCGGCGCCGCAAAAGGCACCATCGCCAGGCAGCGCACCAGGTTGTAGAACACGTGGAAATAGATCACCAGCTCCGCCTTCGGCAGCGGGAGGCTGTCCATCACGTTCGCCAGCGGGTGCACAAAGGGCAGGATTATCAGGCTGCCCACCAGCTTAAACAGCAGGCTGCCGAGCGCCACGCGGCGGGCGGCGGCGTTGGCAGCGCTGTTGTTGAGCATCGCCAGCAGGCCAGAGCCGAGGTTAGCCCCGATCACCAGACACAGCGCGACCGGGAAGGATATTGCTCCGGCGGCGGTTAAGGTCGCCGTCAGCAGGACCGCCGCCAGGCTGGAGTAGCTGACGATGGCAAACACCGCGCCAATAAGCGCGTCGAGCATGATGTCCCCGGTCAGGGAGGCGAAGATGACCTGAACGCCGTTGGCCTGGGTTATCGGGGTCACCGCCTGCACAATCAGTTCGAGCGCCAGCAGGATCAGCCCCAGGCCAATCCCCACGCGCCCAAGCTGCCCGGCGCGGGTCTGCTTGCGGCCAAGGAAGAAAATGACGCCGATAAAAATCAGCAGCGGCGACAGCCAGGAGAGGTCAAACGTCAGGATACGCGCCATCAGCGCGGTACCCACGTCGGCCCCCAGCACAATAACCAGCGCAGGGGCCAGCGCCACCAGATCCTGCGCCACAAAAGAGGTGACGAGCAGGGTTGTGGCGTTGCTGCTCTGAACCAGCGCCGTGACGCCTATGCCCGCGCAGAAGGCGAGCGGCTTCTTCTCAACGCTGCTGCTGAGAACGGTACGTAAGCGCGCGCCAAAGACGCGCATCACGCCGGTACGGACGATATGGGTGCCCCATACGAGCAGTGCGACTGCGGAAAGCAGGTGTAACAACGTCAGCACGGAAAGTGTTCCTCCTTATCGTTATGTGTTTTCCTGAGGTTTACTGCGCGCGGTCTTGCCGGATGGCGGCTACGCCTTATCCGGCCTACGCACAGGACCGGTAAGCGCAGCGCCACCGGGCAAAAGATAAGAACCTTCTTTCAGTATAAGGGTTTAAACGTAAGAAAGAGACAGGGCGCCCAATGAGCGCCCTGTTTGTTGTAAGGAAAAGTGATTTTAGTCGGCGTCGTAGCCGAGATTCGGGGCCAGCCAGCGCTCCACTTCTGACACGCTCATGCCTTTGCGTAGGGCGTAATCTTCGATCTGATCGCGCTGCAGCTGCGCCACGGCAAAGTACTTGCTGTCCGGGTGGCTGAAGTACCAGCCTGACACGGACGCGCCAGGCCACATGGCGAACGACTCGGTGAGCTTCATCCCGGTATGCGCTTCCACGTCCAGCAGTTTCCAGATGGTGCCTTTTTCGGTGTGTTCCGGGCAGGCCGGGTATCCCGGTGCCGGGCGGATGCCCTGGTAATTTTCGCGGATCAGATCCTCATTGCTGAGGTTCTCGTTCGCCGCGTAGCCCCAGTGCACCTTGCGCACGCGCTCGTGAAGGTACTCGGCGAAGGCTTCCGCCAGGCGGTCGGCAATCGCTTTCACCATGATTTTATTGTAATCATCGTGCTGCGCGTCGAACGCGTCCGCCAGGGCATCTTCTTCCAGACCGCCGGTTACCGCAAAGGCGCCGATATAGTCGGCTTTACCACTCAGCTTCGGCGCCACGAAATCGGCCAGGCAGTAGTTGGCGAAGCCCACTTTTTCAGTTTGCTGGCGCAAATGGCGGCTGACCGCCAGCACGTGGGTGCGGGTCTCATCGCGGTAAATTTCGATGTCGTCACCCACGCGGTTCGCCGGGAACAGGCCCACGACGCCGCGCGGGTTGAGGGTTTTCTCCGCGCTCAGCGTGTCGAGCATCGCGTTGGCGTCTTTAAACAGGCGCTTCGCCTCTTCACCCACCACCTCATCTTCCAGGATACGCGGGTATTTGCCCGCCAGCGACCAGGTCATAAAGAACGGCGTCCAGTCGATGTAGTTGCGCAGCGTTTCGATGCTGGCGCTGACCTCCTGAACGCCCAGGCGGTGCGCCACCGGCGGCGTATAGCTGGACCAGTCGAACGCCAGATCGTTGTCGCGCGCCGCCTGAAGAGAAACGGGCGGCGTGCGGGGCTTCTTGCGCCCGTGCTGGATGCGGACGGTTTCGTACTCTTTGCGGGTGCGCGCAACAAACTCGTCGCGCTGGGTATCAGAGAGCAGCGCGGAGACCACGCCCACCGTGCGCGACGCGTTCTGCACGTAC
Organism: Enterobacter sp. PP-008-ECC_S150; assembly: GCF_045257065.1. Taxonomy (NCBI): domain Bacteria; kingdom Pseudomonadati; phylum Pseudomonadota; class Gammaproteobacteria; order Enterobacterales; family Enterobacteriaceae; genus Enterobacter; species Enterobacter sp. PP-008-ECC_S150. The sequence goes on from NZ_JBJHHG010000016.1 coordinate 141,979, forward strand.
ACCGTCGGCCCGCTGTAGTTCTGCTCGATTTTCACCGCCGTGTGCGCTTTGGAGGTGGTCGCGCCGCCGATCAGCAGCGGAATGGTGAAGCCCTGGCGCTCCATCTCTTTCGCCACGTTGACCATTTCGTCCAGAGACGGCGTGATCAGCCCGGAAAGGCCAATCAGGTCGGCGTTCACCTCGCGCGCGGTCTTAAGGATTTTATCCGCCGGAACCATGACGCCCAGGTCGATAATTTCGTAGTTATTACACTGCAGCACCACGCCGACGATGTTTTTGCCGATGTCGTGCACGTCGCCCTTCACGGTAGCGATGACCATTTTGCCGTTGCTGGAACCTTTCTCCTTGCTGGCCTCGATAAACGGCTCCAGGTACGCCACGGCCTGCTTCATCACGCGGGCGGATTTCACCACCTGCGGCAGGAACATTTTGCCCTCGCCGAACAGATCGCCGACCACGTTCATGCCGTCCATCAGCGGGCCTTCTATCACCTCAATCGGGCGGGCTGACTGCTGGCGCGCCTCTTCGGTGTCCTGCTCGATAAACTCGGTGATGCCTTTTACCAGCGAATATTCCAGACGCTTCTTCACGTCCCAGGAACGCCACTCGGCCTGCTGAACGTTGGCCGATTCATCCGACTTGCTGCCGCGGTATTTCTCCGCCAGGTCCAGCATGCGCTCGGTGGCGTCGTCGCGGCGGTTAAGGATCACGTCTTCTACCGCGTCGCGAAGTTCGGCCGGCAGGTCGTCGTAAATGGCCAGCTGGCCGGCGTTAACGATCCCCATGTCCATCCCGTTACGAATGGCGTAGTAGAGGAACACGGCGTGGATCGCTTCACGCACCGGGTCATTGCCGCGGAACGAGAATGACACGTTCGACACGCCGCCGGAGATGAGGGCATGCGGCAGCTCGCGCTTAATGTCCTCGCACGCGCCGATAAAGTCCTGAGCATAGTTATTATGCTCTTCGATGCCGGTCGCCACGGCGAAGATGTTTGGGTCAAAGATGATGTCTTCCGGCGGGAAGCCCACCTCTTCGGTCAAAATCTTGTACGCGCGGCGGCAAATTTCTATTTTGCGCTCGCGGGTATCGGCCTGGCCCACTTCGTCAAAGGCCATTACCACCACGGCGGCACCGTAGCGGCGGACCATTTTCGCGTGGTGGATGAAGATATCCACGCCCTCTTTCATCGAGATGGAGTTGACGATGCCTTTACCCTGAATGCACTTCAGCCCCTTTTCGATGACGTCCCATTTGGAGGAGTCGATCATGATCGGCACGCGGGCGATGTCCGGCTCACCGGCAATCAGGTTGAGGAAACGCACCATCGCCGCCTCGGCGTCGAGCATCCCCTCATCCATGTTGATATCGATAATCTGCGCGCCGCTTTCCACCTGCTGGCGGGCAACGTCCAGCGCTTCGCTGTACTTCTCTTCTTTGATCAGGCGTTTGAACTTCGCGGAGCCGGTGACGTTAGTACGCTCACCCACGTTCACAAACAGGCTGTCGTCGCCGATGGTCAACGGCTCAAGGCCGGACAGACGACAGGCAACGGGAAGCTCGGGCAGCCTGCGCGGCGGCAGCCCGGCCACGGCGTTGCTCATGGCGGCGATGTGCTCCGGCGTGGTGCCGCAGCAGCCGCCGACGATGTTCAGGAAGCCAGACTCGGCCCACTCGCGGATTTGCGCCGCCATGGTGTCGGCGTCGAGATCGTATTCACCAAAGGCGTTTGGCAGACCGGCATTCGGGTGCGCGGTGACGTAGCATTCCGCAATGCGCGACAGCTCCTGCACGTACTGGCGCAGTTCATCCGGCCCCAGCGCGCAGTTCAGGCCGAAGGAGAGCGCGTCGGCGTGGCGCAGAGAGTTATAGAACGCTTCGGTTGTCTGGCCGGACAGGGTGCGGCCAGAGGCGTCGGTAATGGTGCCGGAAATCATGATCGGCAGGTCAACGCCCAGCGCCTCGAACTCTTCTTTTACCGCATAGATAGCGGCTTTGGCGTTGAGGGTGTCGAAAACCGTTTCAATCAGAATCAGATCGGAACCGCCTTCCACCAGCGCTTTGGTCGATTCACGGTAGGCCGTAACCAGCTGGTCAAAGGTGATATTACGATATGCCGGGTCGTTGACGTCCGGTGAGATTGAGGCGGTGCGGTTGGTTGGTCCAAGCACCCCGGCAACGTAGCGCGGTTTGTCCGGCGTGCGGGCCGTCCATTCGTCGGCACAGGCGCGCGCCAGCTTCGCGGCTTCCAGGTTGATTTCCGCCGACAGGGATTCCATCTGGTAATCCGCCATGGCGATGGTTGTCGAGTTAAAGGTGTTGGTTTCAATAATATCCGCACCCGCTTCGAAGTAGGCGTTGTGGATATCCTTAATAACGGACGGCTTGCTGAGCACCAGCAGGTCGTTGTTCCCTTTCAGGTCGCACGGCCAGTCGGCAAAGCGTTCACCGCGGAAATCGTCTTCACTGAGACGATAGCCCTGGATCATGGTGCCCATGCCGCCGTCCAGCACCAGAATTCGTTCATTTAACTGCGCACGCAGTTGATCTACTTTGCTGCTCACACTTGCTCCCGACAACGCTCAACAAGGCCAAAAGGCTGCGCTCCATACTGGCACAATCTCAGAGGGTGGAAAAGTCGCGCAGCGGTAACATGAGACATGTTCACCATCACTCCTCCGATCAGTCAGGATAACGGTTGCAAATTCACCAAATAAAACGAAAATGATTTCCACGATACAGAAAAAGGAGATCGTCATGGTCGCGACCGTTCCCGCTAAACGCGGCAGAAAACCTGCTGCCACACCCGCCGCTGCACAACAGGGCGGACAGGTTCAATCGCTCACGCGCGGTTTGAAGCTGCTGGAGTGGATAGCCGAGTCGCACAGCAGCGTGGCCCTGACGGAGCTGGCCCAGCAGGCAGGCCTGCCGAACTCCACGACGCACCGCCTGCTGACCACCATGCAGCAGCTGGGTTTTGTCCGCCAGGTTGGCGAGCTGGGGCACTGGGCGGTGGGCGCGCATGCGTTTATCGTCGGCAGCAGCTTCCTGCAGAGCCGCAACCTGCTGGCGATTGTGCACCCGATACTGCGCAAGCTGATGGAGGAGTCCGGCGAGACCGTAAACCTGGCGGTGCTGGACCATAGCGACCATCAGGCCATCATTATCGACCAGGTGCAGTGCACGCAGCTGATGCGCATGTCCGCACCGATTGGCGGCAAGCTGCCGATGCACGCGTCCGGGGCGGGGAAAGCGTTTCTCTCGCAGCTGAGCGAGGAGCAGGTGACGGGGCTGCTGCACCGTAAAGGTCTACACGCCTATACCCACGCCACGCTGGTATCGCCCGTGCATCTGAAAGAAGATCTGGCTCTGACCCGCAAGCGAGGCTATTCGTTTGATGATGAAGAACATGCCCTGGGGCTGCGCTGCCTGGCGGCCTGTATTTTTGACGAGCACCGCGAACCGTTTGCCGCTATCTCCATCTCCGGGCCGATTTCGCGCATGACCGACGACCGCGTGACTGAGTTAGGTGCGCTGGTGATTAAGGCGGCGAAAGAGGTGACGCTGGCGTACGGTGGAATGCGCTAAGCGGGTTTTGCCGGGTGGCGGCTACGCCTTACCCGGCCTACATGATGCCCTCTGAAAACCTAATGCAAAACCGCTGCTTGCGGCGGTATGCATACACATCTTCGACGTGCCCATTTTTGATCCGCGTTTGCAGTCCGCGCCAGTAGCTGGCACGAAACAGATCCTCATGCATCTCTTCGAACAGCGGCCCGATGCGCGGGTCGGCGCACAGCCAGTGGCGAAACTCTTCCGGAAACACATCGCCCGGAGAAACGCTGTACCACGGCTCGCTGGAAAGCTCATCTTCCGGGTAGCGCGGCGGTGGTATATCGCGGAAATTCACCTCGGTCATGTAGCAGATTTCATCGTAATCGTAGAACACTACCCGCCCGTGACGGGTGACGCCAAAGTTTTTAAACAGCATATCACCCGGGAAAATATTGGCGGCGGCAAGCTGGCGAATCGCGTTGCCGTATTCTTCTATGGCATCGCGCAGCGCTTGCCCTTCAGACTGCTCCAGCCAGATATTCAGCGGCACCATGCGGCGCTCAATGTAGAGATGGCTAATCGCGATTTTGTCGCCAAGATCGGTGATTTTCGCAGGCGCTTCCTGCATGAGTAGCGCCATGAGCGCCGGGTCGATCTGCTGTTTGTCCAGCACAAAGTTTTCGAATTCCTGGGTATCCGCCATGCGTCCGACGCGGTCGTGCTCTTTGACCAGCTGGTAGCAGGCGCGGACGTGCGCGGCGGTCATCTCTTTCTGCGGTGCGAACCGGTCTTTAATCACCTTAAACACCCGGTCGAAGCCCGGTAGCGTAAAGACCAGCATCACCATGCCGCGAATGCCGGGCGCTTCAATAAACTGCTCATCGGCCGCGGTGACATAGCGCAGGTATTCGCGATAGCTTTCCGTTTTGGCGTGCTTCTGGCAGCCAATCGCCATATACAGCTCGGCGGTGGTTTTACCCGGCAGGATCTCGCGCAGCCACTCCACCAGCGCGGCAGGCAGTGGGGCGTATACCATGAAATAGGAGCGGGCGAAGCCAAATACGATGCTGGCCTCGGCGCTGGTAGTCAGGCAGGTATCGACAAACAGTTCCCCGTCGTCGGTACGGTGGATCGGTAACAGAAACGGCACGATGGCGGTCGGCGTAACCAGTTTGCCCACCAGCCAGGCGGCTTTGTTGCGGTAGAAAAGCTCGTTAGCCACCTGCAGATGGCTGCGGCCGAGCGCCTCCGCGCCGAAGGTTTCGCTAAGATGCGCGTGAATATACCTGATATCCCGGCTTTTATTCTCCCAGGGCAGGCGCAGCGGCAGATCCGTTAGCACGCGGTGCAGGAGCTTTTCCCATCCGCGATCGGGAAAGAAATCTTTCGCCAGCGGACGGGGAATGGTTCGAAAGCGTCGTTCGGGCTGGGAGCTGAAGATAAATAACCGCTCAGGAGATAACGAGCGGTGGTCAAATAACCGGCAATAGACGGAGTTGAAAAAGCTCTCCGCAATCTCGAAGCGCGGGTAGTCGGGTAACAAATGGGTGTAGTGCTCCTTCACGCGCAGTAAAAAATCCGCATCCGGACTTTTACCGTCGGTAATACAGCGCAGCTGCTCCACCACCAGACCCACGTGGTGGTCGTAGAGGTGGATACGCTGCTTCATGGCCTGCTGAACCGCATGCCAGTCAGCATGTTCGAAGCGCTGCTGCGCGCCGGAGGTCACTTCAAGAAAACGACCATACTGGGCATCGAAGCCCTGCAAAATAGTTTGGGCAATCAGTAATTCCAGGCCACGCGACATAAATTCCCCTTACCCCTCACCCTAACCCTCTCCCCAAAGGGGAGAGGGGGAAAACATCAGAACTGTGCTTCTTCCGTTGAACCCGTTAAGGCGGTGACGGAGGAGGTGCCGCCCTGAATAATGGTGGTCACGTTATCAAAGTAGCCGGTGCCCACCTCCTGCTGGTGAGACACGAAGGTATAACCGTCTTTGCCTGCCGCAAACTCCGGCTGCTGCACCTTCTCGACGTAGTGCTTCATGCCCTCACCCTGCGCATAGGCATGGGCCAGGTCGAACATGTTGAACCACATGCTGTGGATGCCCGCCAGGGTGATGAACTGGTATTTGTAGCCCATGTCGGACAGCTGCTGCTGGAAGCTGGCGATGGTTTTGTCATCCAGCTTTTTCTGCCAGTTAAAGGACGGCGAGCAGTTGTAGGCCAGCAGTTTGCCCGGGTATTTCGCGTGAATAGCATCAGCGAAGCGTTTTGCCAGCGCCAGATCCGGCGTGGAGGTTTCGCACCAGACCAGGTCAGCGTAAGGCGCGTACGCCAGCCCGCGGCTGATCGCCTGTTCGATACCCGCATGGGTGCGATAGAACCCTTCGCTGGTGCGCTCGCCGGTGATGAACTCGCTGTCGTACGGGTCGCAGTCAGAGGTGATCAGGTCCGCCGCATCCGCATCGGTACGGGCAATGACCAGCGTAGGCACGCCGAGCACGTCAGCCGCCAGACGCGCGGCAACCAGCTTCTGGACCGCTTCCTGTGTTGGAACGAGTACCTTACCGCCCATGTGTCCGCATTTCTTCACTGACGCCAGCTGATCTTCGAAGTGAACGGCCGCTGCACCGGCCTCAATCATTGATTTCATCAGCTCGAAGGCGTTCAGCACGCCGCCGAAGCCCGCTTCCGCATCCGCGACGATCGGCAGGAAGTAGTCGATGAAGCGCGGATCGTCAGGTTCGATGCCGGCGGCCCACTGGATCTGATCCGCACGGCGGAAGGTGTTGTTGATCCGATCCACCACCGACGGCACGGAGTTAGCCGGATAGAGCGACTGATCCGGATACATGCTGGAGGCCAGGTTGGCGTCCGCCGCGACCTGCCAGCCGGAGAGGTAGATAGCCTCAATACCGGCTTTCGCCTGCTGCAGGGCCTGACCGCCGGTCAGCGCCCCGAGGCTGTTGATATAGCCCTTTTTGGAACCACCGTGCAGCAACTTCCACATTTTCGCCGCACCGTTCTGCGCCAGCGTACATTCCGGGTTAACCGAGCCGCGTAATTTCACCACCTCTTCCGCGCTGTAAGGACGGCGAATGCCTTCCCAGCGAGGTTGTGTCCATTCTTTCTTCAGTTCTTCGATTTGTTGGGTACGGGTTTTCATGTGCAGATGCTCCATATTGTTATGTGGTGGATTACGCCAGGAAGCGGTAGCCCGGCAGGGTCAGGAAGTCGATTAAGTCATCGGATGTGGTGATTTGCTCCATCAGGCGCGCAGCGTCGTCAAAGCGTCCACTGCTGAAGCGGTGTTCGCCGAGCTCGTCCTGAATCACCCGCATCTCTTCGGCCAGCATCTGGCGGAACAGGGATTTGGTCACCGGCTTGCCGTTGCTGAGGGTTTTTTGATGGTGGATCCACTGCCAGATAGAGGTGCGAGAAATCTCCGCCGTTGCGGCATCTTCCATCAGGCCGTAGATCGGCACGCAGCCGTTACCGGAGATCCAGGCTTCGATGTACTGCACGGCGACGCGAATGTTGGCGCGCATGCCCTCTTCGGTACGCTCGCCCGCGCACGGCGCCAGCAGCTGTTCTTCAGCCGTTGGGGCATCGTCTTCACGGGTGACAAACAGCTGGTTTTTGTTGTCGCCGAGGACGCGGTTAAAGACGTCCATTGCCGTATCGGCCAGGCCAGGGTGGGCAATCCACGTCCCGTCGTGACCGTTACGGGCTTCAAGCTCTTTATCGGCTTTCACCTTGTTGAGCACCTGATTGTTGCGCTCTGCGTCTTTGCTCGGGATAAACGCCGCCATGCCGCCCATCGCAAAGGCACCGCGCTTGTGGCAGGTTTTGATCAGCAGACGCGAATAGGCGCTCAGGAACGGTTTATCCATGGTCACGACCTGGCGATCCGGCAGGACGCGATCGGGATAATTTTTCAGGGTTTTGATGTAGCTGAAAATATAGTCCCAGCGTCCACAGTTCAGGCCGACAATGTGGTCGCGCAGGGCGTGCAGAATTTCATTCATCTGGAACACGGCAGGCAGCGTTTCAATCAGCAGCGTGGCCTTAATGGTGCCGCGCGGCAGGTTGAAGCGATCTTCCGCATAGCTGAAGACCTCGCTCCACCAGGCCGCTTCCTGCCAGGCCTGCGTTTTTGGCAGATAGAAATAGGGGCCGCTGCCTTTTGCCAGCAGATTTTTGTAGTTGTGGAAGAAATAGAGTGCGAAATCAAACAGGCTGCCCGGAATGGCTTCCCCACGCCAGGTAACGTGTTTTTCAGGCAAATGCAGACCGCGTACGCGGCAGATCAGCACCGCCGGGTTCGGTTTGAGCTGGTAGATTTTTCCGGCTTCGTTGGTATAGCTGATGGTGCCGTTCACGGCATCGCGCAGGTTGATCTGCCCTTCTATGACCTTACGCCAGTCAGGTGCCAGCGAGTCCTCAAAGTCGGCCATAAAGACCTTCACGTTCGCGTTCATGGCGTTGATCACCATTTTGCGCTCTACCGGACCGGTGATCTCGACGCGACGATCCTGTAAATCCTCAGGAATTCCGCGAATTTTCCACTCGCCACGACGAATGGAAGCGGTTTCCGAAATAAAACCAGGCAACTTGCCATCGTCAATTTCCTGCTGCTGGTGAATGCGTGCCGCCAGCAGCTTGTTGCGCTGCGGCGTAAAGCGGGTCACCAGCTCAGTCAGAAACTCTACCGCTTCTGGCGTCAAAACCTGCTGTTCTTGCTCGCCGTACGGCTGGGTAAAGGTCAGTTCATCGACCGTCGTTGCCTGTTGAGTCATTACTCTGCTCCTCATCAAAGATCCAAAATCACGCTCCCGATGCGAACGAAAGATCGTTGGGTAGTTTTCGCTCAGCAGAATTAAGACTATCTATATTTTTTCTAAAATCAAAAACAATTTCCATTTTAATTATATTATGCAATTAATTATATGATTTTATTGGAATTAAAGTTTTATTGAATGATGAGTGGTATTTCGGAAATAAAAAAGGCACCCGAAGGTGCCTGATTTGAATAGCTGAAACGCTTTAGGATCGTTTAGTGCAGAAGATTACTCCAGCGTCGGGTTCATGTGACGCAGATCGTATGGCGTTATCTGGTAGACGTAATAGTTGAGCCAGTTAGTGAAAAGCAAATTCCCGTGGCTGCGCCAGGTTGCTCTCGGTTTGTTTTGCGGATCGTTTTTCGGGAAATAGTTGTACGGTACATCCGGATTCAGACCCGCTTCAACATCACGAAAATACTCTGACGCGAGAGTATGCGGATCGTACTCAGGGTGTCCGGTCACAAAAGCAATACGCTTGTCCTTGCTGGCAAACAGATAAGCATCGCCATCTTCCGTTTCGGCCAGGATCTCGAGATCGGTGTAATCACGAATCAGCTGGGCCGGGAAATCAGCATAGCGAGAATGCGGGGCCAGGAAAGAGTCATCAAACCCACGCGTCAGCAACGCATGTGGATGGAGAATGTAGTGTTCGTATACGCCGGAGAGCTTTTCAGTGCGGGTTTGCTTGGGGATGCCATAGAGAATATTGAGTGCGGCTTGTACCGCCCAACAGACAAACAGCGTGGACGTGACGTGATCTTTTGCCCACTCCAGAACCTGTTTGATCTGCGGCCAGTAGGCGACATCGTTAAATTCAACCAGACCGAGCGGGGCGCCGGTTACAATCAGGCCGTCGAAGTTTTCCCCCTGAATATCATCGAAGTTACAGTAGAAGTTGTTCAGGTGCTCAGAAGGCGTATTGCGTGATTCGCGGGCATCGATTCGCAGCAGTTGAATATCGACCTGCAGCGGGGAGTTCGACAGAAGACGCAGGAACTGGTTTTCTGTTTCGATCTTCTTTGGCATCAGATTGAGAATAAGCACCTTCAGCGGGCGAATTTCCTGACCTGTCGCACGCGAAGTCGTCATGACGAAGACGTTTTCTTCACGCAAGAAATTGACGGCTGGTAGCTCGTCCTGCACCCGAATCGGCATAGCTTTGTATCCTCACAGCATACGTATAAACGTTTAGACATCCAGACAGCTAACGATACCCAGAAACGGGGATAATGTCGAGTCTGCAAGCGGAAGGTGAGAAAGTTTCAAGGAGGGGTGCGGCCTGCTAAGCCATCCACCCTGATTTTATGACGCACAAAGCAAAAAACCCCGCACCTTTCGGTACGGGGTTCTTCTTGTTTGATGCCTGGCAGTTCCCTACTCTCACATGGGGAGACCCCACACTACCATCGGCGCTACGGCGTTTCACTTCTGAGTTCGGCATGGGGTCAGGTGGGACCACCGCGCTAAAGCCGCCAG
>NZ_JBJHHG010000017.1:0-135215 GCF_045257065.1 Enterobacter sp. PP-008-ECC_S150
CGTAGTGGCGAGTCGGGGTGTCGTATTCAACGTGGGAAGTGTTGATGGTGATACCACGAGCTTTTTCTTCTGGTGCGTTATCGATCTGGTCGAATGCACGAGCAGAACCACCGTAGGTTTTTGCCAGAACGGTAGTGATTGCAGCGGTCAGCGTTGTTTTACCATGGTCAACGTGGCCGATAGTACCGACGTTAACGTGCGGTTTTGTACGTTCAAACTTTTCTTTAGACATCGATTGTCCCTCTAAGACACGGATAAATCGGTGATATCACCACATCAACCAGGCGAAATGCCTGAATTGTTGAATACAGTAAAATTGAAACAGAGAGAAACGGGAAGGAGAAGTGAAGTGGTGCTGATACCCAGAGTCGAACTGGGGACCTCACCCTTACCAAGGGTGCGCTCTACCAACTGAGCCATATCAGCACGTATTGGAGCGGGCAGCGGGAATCGAACCCGCATCATCAGCTTGGAAGGCTGAGGTAATAGCCATTATACGATGCCCGCATCCTGAAACTCGGCTACCCAGTTCTTTCTGTAACAAAAAAAGAGATTTCTCTCTTTTTCAGTTTGAGCTGGCTAATTTTTCCAACCAGCTCCGGCGGCATTTACGCTGCCAGAAAGTGGTGGTGGGGGAAGGATTCGAACCTTCGAAGTCTGTGACGGCAGATTTACAGTCTGCTCCCTTTGGCCGCTCGGGAACCCCACCGGACTTGATGGTGCCGACTACCGGAATCGAACTGGTGACCTACTGATTACAAGTCAGTTGCTCTACCTACTGAGCTAAGTCGGCATCAAGTAGCGCGCATTCTATGGATCCCTGCGCGGTCATGCAACTAAAAATTTGCATAAAACGTTCTTTCGCTCACATTTTATGCGAAGAGCGCATCAAGCGCTGTAAAAGTAGTCATTCGAGGTCAAATATTCAACATTTCACCGTGATTTGCACCGTATTCACCGTAGCGTGACGGCTTCCGCGTAACGCAGCGCTTTCCATCTTTTTTCTTATTATTCCTGCCATCTGGTGTTAACCTCCTGCCCATTGTCCAAAATTAACTGTGTGATGAGCCACGGTCCGGCAGTATTGAGCGGGCTCACTAAAGCATGCTTATGAGCAAAAAAGAGCAAACGTTAATGACGCCTTATCTTCACTTTAACCGCAGCCAGTGGGCTGCCCTGCGTGATTCCGTCCCTATGACGCTGACGGAAGGTGAAATCGCACGGTTAAAAGGGATAAACGAAGATCTGTCCCTTGAAGAGGTGGCAGAAATTTATCTCCCCCTCTCTCGCTTGCTTAACTTCTATATCAGCTCGAACCTGCGCCGTCAGGCCGTGCTGGAGCAGTTTCTCGGGACGAACGGTCAACGCATTCCTTATATCATTAGCATCGCAGGCAGCGTGGCCGTGGGTAAAAGTACCACCGCGCGTGTCCTGCAGGCGCTGTTGAGCCGCTGGCCGGAGCACCGCAGCGTGGAGCTGATCACGACTGACGGCTTCCTGCATCCGAACGAAGTATTAAAAGAACGCGGCCTGATGAAGAAGAAAGGCTTCCCGCTCTCTTATGATATGCATCGTCTGGTGAAATTTGTCTCTGACCTGAAATCCGGCGTGCCGCACGTCACTGCCCCCGTCTATTCGCATCTGATCTACGATCGCATCCCGGGTGGAGATAAAACGGTGGTCCAGCCGGACATCCTGATTCTGGAGGGTCTGAACGTACTGCAAAGCGGCATGGACTATCCTCACGACCCGCATCACGTATTCGTCTCGGATTTCGTCGACTTCTCTATTTATGTCGATGCGCCGGAAGAGCTGCTGCAGAACTGGTACATCAACCGCTTCCTGAAGTTCCGCGAAGGGGCGTTCACCGATCCTGACTCTTACTTCCATAACTATGCGCAGCTCTCGAAAGAAGAGGCCATCAAGGTAGCCACCGGGCTGTGGAATGAGATCAACTACGTGAACCTGAAAGAGAACATCCTGCCGACGCGCGAGCGCGCGAGCCTGATCCTCACCAAGAGCGAGAAGCACGCCGTCGACCAGATTCGCCTGCGGAAATAATCAGGCAGAGTAAAAAAAACCGGCCTGGCGCCGGTTTTTTTCGTTATGCGTGTGGCTTCTCGCCGTTTTCATCCTGATCGACGGCAAAGCAGGCCACCAGCTGGCCGCCATAATCCTTCAGCTGCGGCTGGAGCTGGGTGCACGGACCAAAGCGGCGGCTGCAGCGGGCGTTGAATGCACATCCCGGCGGTGGATTCAGCGGGCTTGGCAGCTCGCCCGTCAGCTTAATACGCTCACGACGATCGTCCGGGTTCAGACGCGGCGTCGCGGACAGCAGCGCCTGGGTGTACGGATGGCGAGGGTTATTAAAGATCTGGTCTTTGGTTCCCTTCTCCACGCAGCGTCCCAGGTACATCACCATCACCTCATCGGCAATGTGTTCCACTACCGACAGGTCGTGGGAGATGAACACGTAAGAGAGCCCCAGCTCCTGCTGGAGATCCATCATCAGGTTTAGCACCTGCGCACGCACGGAAACGTCGAGGGCGGAGACCGGCTCATCGGCAATCACCACGTCCGGATCGAGCATCAGCCCGCGGGCGATAGCGATACGCTGACGCTGGCCGCCGGAGAACATGTGCGGGTAGCGGTCGTAATGCTCGGTTTTCAGGCCGACCTTTGCCATCATCGCCAGCGCTTTTTCCCGGCGCTGCTCTTTGCTCAGATTGCTGTTAATCAGCAGGGGCTCTTCCAGAATCTGCCCCACTTTCTTACGCGGGTTCAAAGAACCGTACGGGTTCTGGAACACAATCTGGATTTTCTGACGACGCAGCTTCTGCGCCTGCGGATCGTGCTTGAGCAGATCCTGGCCCTGATAATAAAGCTCGCCGCCGGTCGGCACTTCAATCATCGTCAGCAGACGGCCCAGCGTGGATTTCCCGCAGCCCGACTCCCCCACCACCGCCAGCGTTTTACCGCGTTCGAGGTTAAAGGAGACGCCGTCCAGCGCTTTCACCAGGCGTTCAGGGGCAAACAGCCCCTTCTTCACCGGGTAGTATTTTTTCAGATCGATGGCCTGCAGCAGCGGCTGTTGCGTGGTGGCCTGTTGCGTACTCATAGTGTTGGCCTCCCGGCATCATCGAGTGGGTAGTGGCATTTCGACTGACGACCGTCAGCAAGCGTGTTCAGCTCTGGCTCTTCTGCCCGGCACTTGTCCGTTGCATACGGACAGCGCGGATTGAGCAGACAGCCCTGCGGACGGTCATATTTACCCGGTACCACACCCGGCAGCGACGCCAGGCGCGCTTTGTCCTGGGCAAACTCCGGCAGCGCGCGTAAAAGCGCCTGGGTATACGGGTGACGCGGCGCGCGGAAAATATCGTGCGAGCTTCCGGCCTCGACCACCTGGCCGGCATACATCACGATAATCTTGTGCGCGGCTTCGGCCACCAGCGCCAGATCGTGCGTAATCAGCACTAACGCCATATTCTCTTTCTGCTGCAGCTCCAGCAGCAGTTCGATGATTTGCGCCTGAATGGTCACGTCCAGCGCCGTCGTCGGCTCATCCGCAATCAGCAGTTTGGGTCGACAGGCAATCGCCATGGCGATCATCACGCGCTGGCTCATCCCACCGGAGAGCTGGTGCGGGTAAACGTCCAGACGCGACGCCGGGTCAGGAATACCCACCTGGTTCAGCAGGTCGATCGCGCGCTGGCGACGGGTTTTCTTATTCCCGCCCTGATGCACCTTAATCGCTTCCATAATCTGGAAACCCACGGTGTAGCACGGGTTAAGGCTGGTCATCGGGTCCTGGAAAATCATCGCCACTTCGGCGCCCACCAGCTGGCGGCGCTGTTTTTCAGAAATGCGCTTCAGATCCTGACCGTTGAACTGCAGGTTTTCCGCCATCACGCGGCCCGGGTAATCAATCAGCCCCATGATCGCCAGCGAGCTCACTGACTTACCGGAACCGGACTCCCCGACAATGCCCACCACTTCGCCCTGATTTACGCTGTAGCTGATGCGGTCCACGGCGCGAAACGGGGTGCCCTCGTCACCGAAGTGCACCGATAATTTATCTACATTTAATAACGCCATCTCGTGCCTCTTACTGCTTCAGTTTGGGATCAAGCGCATCACGCAGGCCATCACCCATCAGGTTAAATGCCAGCACCGTCAGCAGGATTGCCAGACCCGGGAAGGTGACAACCCACCAGGCGCTTTGTGCGAACTGCAACACGTCGGAGAGCATGGTGCCCCACTCCGGTGTTGGCGGCTGCGCACCCATGCCCAGGAAGCCAAGAGCGGCCATATCAAGAATGGCGTTAGAGAAACCGAGCGACGCCTGAACAATCAGCGGCGCAAGGCAGTTAGGGAAGATATTCACGAACATCTGACGCATCGCCCCGGCGCCCGCGACGCGAGACGCGGTGACGTAATCGCGGTTCACTTCCACCAGCACCGCCGCACGGGTCAGGCGGACGTAGTGAGGAAGCGCCACGAAGGTCAGCGCCAGCGCGGCGTTACCAATCGACGGACCGAAGATCGCCACCAGCACCAGCGCCAGCAGCAGGCTTGGCAGCGCCAGCATGATGTCGACGATACGCATGATGATGTTATCAACGATACCGCCGAAGTAGCCGGCAACCAGGCCGAGTACGACGCCCATGATCAGCGACAGCACAACAACGAGACAGCCTACCAGCAGCGAAAGGCGCGCGCCGTACATCAGGCGCGACAGCACGTCGCGGCCCACGTCATCGGTCCCCAGCAGGTGCGCCAGGCTGCCGCCATCCTGCCACGCAGGCGGGGCGAGCAGCGCATCGCGGAACTGGTCCGCCGGGTTATGCGGTGCGAGGAAGTTCGCAAACACCGCAATCAGGATCATGATAACGACATACACCAGCCCTACTACCGCGCCTTTATTGCGCTTGAAGTAGTGCCAAAATTCCTGCAGCGGCGTCATTGGAACCGGTGCAGCGACCACTTTATTTTGAGTGACTTGTGACATGATGGCCCCTTACTTCTTATGACGAATACGCGGGTTCACCACGCCGTACAGCAAATCGACCAGCAGGTTGACGAGGATAATCATCGTCGCGACCAGCAGCACACCGCCCTGCACAACCGGATAGTCACGGCGCTGCAGCGCGTCAATCAGCCAGCGTCCAAGACCCGGCCAGGAGAAGATGGTTTCGGTCAGGATCGCCCCCGCCAGCAGCGTCCCCACCTGCAGACCGATAACGGTCACCACCGGCAGCATGGCGTTACGCAGCGCATGGACGATAATGACGCGCATACGGGTTAACCCCTTAGCGCGCGCGGTGCGAATATAATCCTCGCCCAGCACTTCCAGCATGGATGAACGGGTCATACGCACGATCACCGCCAGAGGAATGGTGCCCAGCACCATGGCAGGCAGGATCATGTGCGCCACGGCGTCAATGAAGTTGCCCTCTTCACCCCAGATAGCCGTATCAATCAGCATAAAGCCGGTCAACGGATTGGTATCGTCGAGGAAGACCATATCGCTGACGCGCCCGGAGACCGGCGTCAGGTTGAGCTGCACCGAGACCAGCATGATCAGCATCATGCCCCACCAGAAGATAGGCATGGAGTAGCCGGTCAGCGCCAGGCCCACGGCAGTATGGTCAAAAATAGAGCCACGCTTGACGGCCGCCAGAACCCCGACAGGAATACCCACCGCAGTGGCGAAAATCATGGCGCAGACGCCAAGCTCGAGCGTCGCTTTAAAGCGCGGCACGAACTCGTCCCACACCGGAAGACGGCTTTTCAGGGAAATCCCTAAATCACCGTGCAGCACGCCCCAGATATAGTGGAGATACTGCTGCCACATCGGCTTATCGAGACCGAGTTCCGCCAGCAGCTGTGCATGGCGCTCAGGGGAAATACCACGCTCGCCCGCCATAATCATTACCGGGTCGCCGGGGATCATATGGACGAAGGCAAAAGTGAGAAGGGTGATACCGATAAACGTGGGGATAACAAGTCCCAGACGTCGGAGGATGAACTGCAACATAACCCGGATTCTCTCTGATGACGCACGACTCATGGCGTGACGTCTGTATTGCTCACAAATCTTATTCCCTCCCTTTTAGGGAGGGAATAAAGCACTGCTGCCGGGTGGAGCTACGCTTACCCGGCCTACATACCGTAGGCCAGTGCAAGCGCAGCGCCGCCTGGCGTTGCTTTTAATTATTCAACCGATACGTTTTCGAAGTGGTGTTTGCCCAGTGGATCAACCACGTAGCCCTTCACTTCTTTACGCACTGGCTCGTACACGGTGGAGTGAGCAACAATCAGCGCCGGAGCCTGATCGTGCATAACAACCTGAGCCTGCTTGTACAGTTCAATACGTTTGTTGTGATCGTCGGTCGCACGCGCCGGCTGGATCAGATCTTCAAACGGCTTGTAGCACCAGCGGGAGTAGTTAGAACCGTCTTTCGCCGCTGCGCAGCTGAACAGGGTGGCGAAGAAGTTGTCCGGATCCCCGTTATCACCGGTCCAGCCCATCATGACCGCCTGGTGCTCACCCGCTTTGGCGCGCTTCAGGTACTCGCCCCACTCGTAGGTTACAATCTTGGCCTGTACGCCAACCTTCGCCCAGTCAGCCTGAACCATTTCGGCCATACGGCGTGCGTTCGGGTTGTACGGACGCTGTACCGGCATCGCCCACAGCTCAACGGTAAAGCCTTTATCCTGGCCCGCTTCTTTCAGCAGCGCTTTCGCTTTCTCAGGATCGTAGGTGTAGTCCTTAACGTCGTCGTTATAGCCCCACATGGTTGGTGGGATCAGGTTCTTGGCGGCAACGCCCGCGCCCTGATAAACGGCTTTGATGATCGCTTCTTTGTTCACCGCGTAGGTCAGCGCCTGACGCACCTTCACGTCATCAAACGGTTTCTTCTCGGTGTTGAAGGAGAGATAGCCCACGTTCAGGCCAGCCTGCTCCAGCAGGTTGATGTTCTTGTCCTGCTTCATGCGGGCGATATCAGCCGGGTTCGGGTACGGCATCACCTGGCATTCGTTTTTCTGCAGCTTGGCATAACGCACGGAAGCGTCAGGCGTAATGGAGAAGACCAGACGGTCAATCTTCGGCTTGGTGCCCCAGAAGCCTTCGAATGCTTTATACAGAATGCGGGAGTCTTTCTGGTACTGCAGCAGCTGGAACGGGCCGGTACCGATTGGGTTCAGGTCCACTTTTTCCGGCGTACCGGCTTTCAGCATATTGTCCGCATACTCTTTAGAGAGAATAGAGGCGAAGTCCATGGCCAGGTCAGCCAGGAACGGCGCTTCCGGACGCGTCAGCACGAACTGAACGGTGTTATCGTCCACTTTTTTCACTTCTGAGATCAGGTCCGGCAGACCCATCCCTTCGAAGTATTCATAGCTGCCGCCAGACACTTTGTGATACGGGTTCTGGGCATTTTTCTGACGGTCGAAGGAGAACACCACGTCGTCGGCGTTCAGGTCGCGCGTGGGTTTGAAATCTTTGCTGTCCTGCCACTTCACGCCCTGGCGCAGGTGGAAGGTATACGTTTTACCGTCTTCGCTGACGTCCCACTTCTCGGCCAGACCCGGAATCACTTCCGTAGTACCGGTTTTGAATTCAACCAGACGGTTATAGATCGGTACAGAGCTTGCGTCGTACGTCGTACCAGAGGTAAAGAGCTGTGGGTTAAAGCCTTCCGGCGAGCCTTCAGAACAGTAAACCAGGGTTTTTGCCTGTACGCTTGCTGCCACGGTCATAGCCACCAGGCTCAGACCAAGCTTCAGCATCCCTGACTTCTTCAAGGAAATACTCATTATTCTGCTCCAATGTGATGTTTTGCTTTGTTGTGTTACGCCGCCAGACCTTTATTTATTTTTTACCCGGTCCGGTCGGTGGTGCCCGAAGGCAGTAAAGGGATGGAGAATCCTTTCAGAAGAGCGTTTGAGTTGCAGCGCAGATCGTCCCTGAAATGCCCCTCATGCCCTACAATCTGTCAACAGAATGTGAAAACGTCAATACAGGTGACGGGCATTTACGCTGAGTGTGAGAAACCGCAAACAAAGATTAAAAAAACTCTATGCGCCAGTTTTCAGCAGGGAAATTTATGCTACTCACTATCTTGCAGCACAACTATCTTCATATTTCGCAACAATCAGTGATTAACTTTTATTCAGAATGGGTAAATTTTCTTGCAGAATGGTGATTATCTGAGCACTAAATACCGCGAACGTTAAAACGCACAGCGAAAAATGCTGAGGTTATCCATAAGTAACGCGAAAAAAGATCAATCTATATATAAAAAAATACAATGGATTATGTCACAAAATCGTTAACAGGCAGGCTTAAGCGAGGATAAGGGACATTTTGCAGGGTCGAATGGAGTAACCCGCTAATGCAAAAAGGGCTAACCTTACGGTTAGCCCTTTTCAGAATGTGGTCGGCGAGAGAGGATTCGAACCTCCGACCCACTGGTCCCAAACCAGTTGCGCTACCAAGCTGCGCTACTCGCCGAATGCGGAGCGCATCTTACTGCTGAGGTGCGCCCCCGTCAATCCCTTATTTTCAAAAAGCCATTCAACTGGCGATATTCTCGCCAGAGCAGCTACTGCGCGGCTTTTGCGGTGTTATCAGGGAGTTTACACCAGTTGTTGTTTTCGTTAATCCCACCGTTCGGTGAGGTATAGCCGAGACAACCCATAATGGTGTCGTACAGCTCAACGTGACGGCGCGGCACCTTCATTTCCGCCGCTTTCTTCAGCTGAGCAAACATCTTCGCCTTCTCCGGATTTTCCAGATACTTATCAGACATCCACATGATCATCGGCACGCGGAACTGTTCTGGCGGCGCCAGCTTGCGCGGCGTACAGTGCAGATGCTCTTTCTCGTTGATGGATTCACCGTGGTCTGCTGCGTAAATCACAATCGCTTTTTTATCCCGCAGCTGGTCGATGACCCGGCTCAGGAAGGTATCCACGTACAGCACCGAGTTATCATAGGCATTGATCAGCTCCTGCTTGCTGCAGTCTTTGTTAATGCCCACGCACTCCGGCTGCCACTTCGCGAAATCACGCGTATAGCGCTGGTAATAGCTGTAATGCGACCCTTTAGTGTGCAGAATAACCAGATGCTTACCCTGGGGATGGCTCTTGAGGGACTCCGACATCTCTTCCAGCAGCAGCATGTCGTCGACGTTTTTACCGCGGTTACGCGGCTCGGCGCCAATCTGCTCGCGGTACGCGATGTTGTCTGCCAGCGTGTTGGTGTAGAACCACATCTCACTTTGCATAGCGAACAGGTCAGCGCTAAACCCAAGCTGCTTCAGTACGGCAAACACGTTTTGCTCTTTCAGCGTTCGCTGCGGGTTATCGCTCGCACCGCCCTCACGCACAAACATGCAGCGCAGCGAGAGCTTCGTTGCGGTATCGCAGGAGTAGCCACGATAGGCCACCAGGTTCTTTTCCTGCGCCAGCTTCGGCGTGGTATCCCGGCCATAGCCCAAAATGCCCATATGGTCCCAGCGCGTCGTTTCGCCGATGACAAAGACGACGTAGGTATCATCCAGGCCGTCAGACGGGGCCTGATAGGTGAATTTTTTGGTCGGGTTAATCAGTGATTTCACATCGCTGGACTCATCCGCCTGCGCCCAGGCATACAAGCCTAGCGCAGACAGCCAGTTAGACGGCAGATAGGAGTTTGCCACCACGCCGCCATAGCTTGGCATATCCACGCCCGTCGCTTTCTCAAAGCGTTTTTGCTGCGTTTCCATCAGGCGAATAGGCGCCCATACCAGCAGACCGGCCAGCAGCACGATGACGATATTGCGGATCCGCTGTCCACGCGTGCGCAGCTGGCGTAACAGCGTATAGCGGCAGGTATTGCTCCAGATAAAGAACAGCGGGATCAGACAGGTTAAAACCGTCCAGACGATAAAGCCTGTCCCAACCACCTCTTTTGAGAGATCGATATCCGTGGTCATCACCGAGGCCACGATACCGTAACCAATGACCACGTTCATAAAGGTCATGTAATAGCTTGCGGCAGCAGAAATAATCACCACCAGCGAGGCCAGAATTTGCCACGTACGTCGGCCAAAGAGGGAGAGCAGGCGCAACAGGAAGAAGGTCGCCAGAACAGAGCCAAACAGTTCAATCGCCGCGAAAATCCCATTTCGTACGGTGAAGTGTTCTAAATAACCTTCCACTCTTCTGAACAGCACCGCGCCATTCAGAAACAAACCAATATAGACAGCCAGCATCAGACACAATCGCTGCTGGGTAAGAGACCTAATGTATTTCATGCAAACAACCCTGGGGGAAGGGGTATAAAAACCCGCCGAATCTCATCGAGAAAGCAGACAGAGTAAGTAGGTGCTGGAGAAACCGTTATCAGAAACGTCTACAAGCGCGGTAAGTAGACCACAGCGGGGAAAAAAAGTGGCATCAGAGAGTGTGATCGATGAAGATTTTTACAAAAAATCAGAACCCGAAGAAAAAATTCGCGGACGCGAGCGCGTAAAAACGGGAAAGGGCCAGCGTACTGGCCCTCGGTAATTACTCGTATGTGACGCTAAAATTCACCGTTGCATTCGCCTTGCCTACGGTGGCATCAGGCTTCACAGGAACATAGCTGGCGATGTAGTTCAGCTTGTTCGTCCCATCAAACCAGACGGTGTGCTCCACCGGCGTGCTATCCGTACTGGAGGGGAACTGCTGCACCCCACCAGAACTTTGGATTTTCAACGCCACGCCGGTCGCTCCACCGCTATCAAGGGCAAAGAGCGATGGATTGGTGGCATCTGCCGCACCGTCCATCGTGACATAGGCCTTCGAGGCATACTCACAATTTTTTAAACCAATACTAAAGCTTTTCTGGTTCAGCTCCTTACCCACTTTCACCGGACGCTGGAGCACCACGGTATCCATATTGACGTCAATGTTGTCGTTTTCCAGCTCGCAGGTGGCCGCCTTAATGGTGATGGTAAAGTGAATATCACCCGCTGAACCGATATTTGTCGGGGCTGCCATCGCTGAGGCTGTAAACAGCAAACACGCAGGCATAAACGTATGAATGGTTTTCATCCTGCTTACTCCACATCAATACGCATGGTGGCAATCCCTTCGAACTCCCCGGCGGCCGGCACTTTACCGGTAGTGCTGATTGGGTAGGCCGAAATGGTCGTCGAGGCGGTACGGTGCGTATCATCAACCAGAGCAGATACGGTCAGTTGCTGATTAACACTGCTATCATTGGGGACCAGAATTTCACCGTTCGCGCCTTCAATCACTGCGCCGATATCCGGATTACCCATATCAATAGCACTTGAATCATTGACGTTTGGCACGCCCTCAATATGCAGGAAGATTTTTACGCCATCGGAAATATTGGTGCATTTAAACTGCAGCTCTTTGGTGAATTTCGTGGCGTTCTTTGCAATTTGCCCTTTGCGGTCCTTGAAATCGCTGCCCTTAAATTCACCAAACGGTATTTCCAGCGTATTGCCGCTGGAGAGTTCACACCCCTGGGGAACAATAATTGTGCCGCTCAGATTTACCGCAGCAAGAGGTGTAGCACCATAAACACCGCTCTTACGACTACCATATATCTCCCAAATTTTTGTTTGGGGAATGGTCATTTCACCGACGAAAGGGTGGTTAATATACATGGTCAGCTTGCCCTTACCGCCGGTCTCAAACCCCATTCCTGGATCTGAGTTGTCCACATCACATAGCGCTCGATCGGCTCGCTTGTTAGAGATATTGTCGAAGGGGACTTTTTTGTAATCACCTACGCCGCCGCCAATGTAAACCTCAGATGCTATCTGGATATTATTGTTAACAACATAAAAGGTGCTGCTGCCAGAAATATGCCCAATTGGCAGAGATGAAACCGTCTTGTAAAAGAATTCGCTGGTACCTGTTCCTGCTGGACATTCACAGACGCCAGGATACTGCTTACCCAAATTCCATGAATAAAAATCAGGGAAGGTCGCACCTGCAGTATTGTCTTTAATATTCGTCACAGTCTCATTCATTAAAGCACTGAAGATCTGTGTCCCGTTAGTCGGTGAGCATGGCCCCCAGTCAGCCGCCGCCAGCGCCTGGCTTGAGAACAGCGCTGACCCACCTAGCAGGCCAGCAATCATCGTAAGTTTTTTAAACATATTAAAATCCTTCCCTGTTACCGGCAGACGGCCTTCGCCATCACCACGCCGGAGTTATCCTTTTGCTCGGGCAGCGTAAACGCTACTCGGCACTGCTTAGTCTGATCCTTACCCCAACTTACCTGCAGCGCACCTTCATCCGGCATCCCGCTGATGTACAACTGGCCGTCTTCCCCCACGATGCTGCTGGACGCTTTTTTACTGTCCAGAAGCGTGGCGGTGGCACCAAACGGTACCGCTTTGCCGTCGGCCTGCGTGAGGGTCATCAGCACGCGATAGCCCACGCGGGTATCAAAGCGGGCGCGAACAATCGCACCGCGCGTCGGCACCACATTGACGGAAGCGGTATCCAGGTCAACCTGGCTGTTCAGGCTGTCGCTTCGCAGTGAGACCTCGGTTTCGCGATACGGCGTGAGGTAAGGCACCACCGCATTGCCCATCCAGTCCACTTCCACACCGCCGTTGTTGATCACGTGGGCACCCCGTGCGCCCGGCGCGGAGATAATGGCCATCGATTCACCCAGCGGCTGGGAGAGCGTAATGCCTTCACTGTGGGCGATCACCCCGCCGCGCAGACCGTAGTTCACCTGCTGGCCGTCGCGGTTGTAGTTGTAACCCAGGCTGGCGCTACCTACGCCGCCCTGGTAATCCAGGTTCACGCTGCCGCTGTTACCCACGCCGTTGCTGCCGTAGCCTTCCTGCACGCTGTAGTTCAGGTTGCGGTCCTCCAGCGCGGCGCCACTGACGCCCATCTGCTGGTTGGTGCGGCCATGCTGGTCGGTAGTGAGGTGGTAGTTACTCCACATGCTTCCCAATGGAATCGACATCGAGAATGACAGCAAGCGGTCGCTTTCATCCCACTCCGGGCTTTTCGTCCAGGTGTAGGCAATGCTGTAGTTCACGCGTCCAATACGGCCGTTATAACCGGCGTTCAGCGAGCGCTGTTTACCGTTATCGTTCCAGTAGTCCTGCTGCGTGACGTTAAAGTAGACCGAGCCCCAGGTGCCCAGCTGCTGCGTCACGTTGCCCTGGATCTGGCTACGCTTGTGGTACTGGCTGTACGAGCTGTCCGCATCGCTGCGTACATCCGTCGCTTCCTGGAAGGTGTAATAGCCGCTGGTCGAATACTTGTAGCCCAGCAGACGGAAATCAGTACCGCTGTTGAAGCTCTTGGAGTAGAGGAAGCGGTAAGACTGACCTTCCGCGCTCTCATTGTTTGCCAGGTTGCTTTTCGCCTGCGTCACGTCGATGGAGACCGCACCGATATAGCCGAAGTTTTTACCGACACCACCCGCCAGCGAATAGTAGTCGTCGGAGAAGATCGAGCCGCCGTAAACGGTAATGCCGTGCGGCAGACCATACATGGCATCCAGCTGCCCGAACTTCGGCTCGGCGCTGTTATAGTTCCCGGCACGGTATTCCCCTGCGGAGAGGCTGTACTTCAGATGGCCTTCTCGCTGGAGGATTGCCACCGCGGAGAACGGCTGAACGAACTTTTGCTCGCTGCCATCTGCTTCTTTAATCGTGACCGTCAGGTCACCGCTGTTTGAGGTGGGGTACAGGTCATTAATTTCAAACGCACCCGGCTGAACAAACGTACGGTAGATCACGTAGTTGTTCTGCTCGACGGTCACTTCGGCGTTACCTTTAGCAATACCGCGGATCACCGGCGCAAACCCGCGCTGGCTGTCTGGCAGCATCTCTTCGTCGGACGTTAGCTGCGCACCGCGCATCTGGACGCTGTCAAAGATATCCCCGGAGGTGGAGGTATCCCCCAGCGTCAGCTGCGATTTCAGCGGCACAATGGCGCGGCTTAATGAGGTGCCGATGTTATCCCATTTGTTGCTGCCGTCGTTTCGCGTCCAGGTACTGTAGTTACGTAACCGCCATGCGCCCAGGTTCATACCGCTGCGCAGGTTCAGATAGTAGCTGTCGGTGTTGTAGCTGGTATCGCTGTCATGTGCGTCATAGCTGGCGTTGCTGCCGGTGAAGTTGTAATCCAGCAGCAGGGCATTCACCCCTTCGTCCCACTGGGATTCCGGTACCGTACCGCGCGCCGTCTGCTTCATCGCGGCCTGCGGGAAACTCATGATCAGCGTCTGGTCCGCAAAATCGAAATGGCTGGCGGCCTGAGGAATAATGTCGTCAAAGGCGACGCAGGCTTCCGGCGGTGCCATTTTCAGCGCCGGGAAGCTGTCAATACGCACGCCCATGTCCTCAAGCTGCACGCGGCTTAGGCACGGCACCAGGCTTTCACCCATTTTTACGCGCTGAGCCTCGGTCGCGGCCTTAAACTCCAGGGTGCGAGACTCCATTTTTTTATCGTTGACCACGACCGACACGCGGTATTTACCCGGCAGCTGTTCGGCTTTATTGGATTCATACATTGAAAGGTCAACGTGCTGGTCAATACCCGGCACATCTTCCAGAAAGCGCGGGTTAAATGTTCCCGCATACGCGGGGAGCGAGCCCGCTACCATCAGCGCAAGCGCGGATAGTGGGAAACGCGGGGCCTTATTGACCTGAGGAAGATGCGTCCATGGCATAGTAAAAAACCTTCAAAACGGATTAATTAACGCGCTGAGTCAGCATGTCGCCAGCCGTACCGAAATCATTAATAATGTTGTATTTGACTTCGTTTACCTTGCCGGTACCGGATGGCAGTTCAATATTCAACGAGCCTTTTGCAGGCACCATTCCCGCTTTTTCAATATCGCGGCCGTTGACATAAAATTTATTAAAGGTGAGGTTAAAGGCAGAGGGGTTGTTGACTTTGATCTGGTTCGCCCCTGCGTTTGTAAACTGCAGTTTGCTCCAGCCATCCATGCTGTTGCCTTTCAGGCCAGCCGGACGATAGAACAGTTTTAAGCGCGTGCGTACGGCAATTTGCAGAACGTTTTTACCTTCCGCGCCTTCGCTTTGGGCAGGAATAGATTTCACGTTAACCCAGTAAACGGACTCACGATCCTGCGGCAAGGTGTTAGACGTATTCACAATACGCAAAACGTTATTTTTCGTCGGGCTTAACTTAAATAAAGGTGGGGTGATAATAAATGGCGTCTTTTTATTACCATTAGCATCATCAATCCATGACTGAATGAGAAATTCATCCGTCGTGCTTTTGTTATTGACCGTCAGAGAGGCTTCCTTTCTGCTGCCGTCATAAATAACACGCGTACTGCTTAATGCTACGCCGCCTGCAAAACTGTTTTGTGAAATCAGCGCCAGCGCCAGTGCTGCGCAGGATGTCAAACGTGAGCGGTTCATGATTCTCTCCCTGAGTCTCCGCTGGAAAAAATGGCAACGGGATTCCCGTTGCCATTGTGATTGTCTTCTACTGACGAAAAGTCGATTATTCGTAAGACAGGTTGAAGTCCACTTCTGCGTTACCGTAACCGGTAGTCACAGCTGTTTTGGTGGCAACGTAGTTAGCGGTGTAGTACAGCACGGTCTGACCAGCAGCCAGCGTGGTGGTGGATTTACCGGTATTCATATCAACCGCTTTGTTAGCGTTGTCGTAGATACCGATGCCCACACCAGTTGCCGCGCCTGCTTCCGTGTTAACGGAGATCAGCTTCGCGTTGTCTGCATCAGCAACGCCGGTGAAGCTCACGTTCACTTTGGTCTTGGTGCTGATGTCACAGTCTTCCAGTTTGATCTGGAAAGGCTTGGAAACAGACTTGTCGCCAACGGCAGCGAAGGTAGATTTCTTAACCTGACCCAGCACAACTTCCTGGTTCTGAGAGTCAGTAGAAATTACGCATGGCGCGTCAACGATTTCACCGGTGAATTTAACGGTGCCATCACCAGATTGTGCAGCGAAAGCGGAAGTGGAAACAACAGCGAGAGCAGACAGTGCAAAAACAACCTTTTTCATTAAAAACTCCATTTATGACGGTAGATGACAGAATGCATCCTTAGGAATAACCTGCATTCTGTGAGGAAATGGAGTATATAGACGGCAATTTGGATTTTAAAATTAGAAGAAATGAAGCTAACTTTTAGCCAAAGTTAAAACTAAGTAAATTCATAAAGATATAAGACAGTCCGTATAAACAGGCGTTTTATTAGGAATAAACCAATATTATTTATATATTATTTTGGATAATCTATAAATCAGCCAAATGACTTAGCCTCATTATTAAACATTTCTTTTGTGACAGCCCATTATGTATTTGTGCTTAATCAAAAAAAAAGCGCCCAACGGGCGCCTTATGTCTGGCACATCATACGCTATGCATGGACTTCTTTAAAGATTTCGCGCTGCGGCTGACGAATCGTGGTAGAGAGCGCCAGGGAGATAATCAACAAGGCGAAGATCACGCAGAAGGTCACGTAGAACCCGCCGAACAGGGAAGCAATCAGCGAGCCGCAGATACTGCCGATGCCGAAGCCGAGGTAGATAACGCCGTAGTTTTTCGCCAGGTTGTTCAGGCCAAAGAACTCGCTCACCAGTGACGGGAAGACGGTAATGGTGCCGCCAAAGTTGAAGGCCACGCAGGCAATCGCCGCGAAGAAGGTGGCTTCATTCAGCGGAGCGAACAGCAGCGCCGCCATACCGACCAGCGAAACCACCTGCCCAAGGGTAATCACACGGATGCGGGCGATTTTGTCAGACAGGATACCGAGCACCAGACGACCAGAAAGGTTAGCAATGGAGATTACGGTCACCGCATTGGCCGCCGTGGCCGCGTCCAGCTTCACCATCCCCTGCGCAATATCCTTCGCCACGCCGATCACATACAGACCGCTCATGCAGGCCGTCAGGAACATCACCGCCAGCATCCAGTACTGCGGCTTACGCATGGACTGCGCGAGGGTAAAGTCGTTCTCCACCACGCCGTTAACGGATTTCACCTCCTGCTGCGGCGCATCGGTCATCAGCGTGGCGCCGAACAGAATCATCACCAGCACGATGGCACCCCAGATCATAAAGGTTTTTTCGAGGCCAACGGACGCCAGCAGATGGGAATCGATAAATTTGAAGCCGAGGCTGCCCAGGCCATAAGAGCCGATGGCAAACGCGGAGATTAAACCTTTACGCTCCGGGAACCACTTCACGCAGTTCGACAGGGTCAGCAGGTAGCCTGCGCCATCGGCCAGCCCGACCAGCACGCCGGCGCTCAGCCACAGCATCATCAGGTTGCTGGAATGTGCCGTCAGGAAAAAGCCCAGCCCCAGCAGAATGCCGGAGGCCATGGTCACACGCTTCACGCCGAAACGCTCCTGCAGCTTGCCCGCGACGGAGGACGAAATCGCCAGGCCCAGGCTCAGCAGGCCAAAGGAGAACGCAACCTGGCTCACCGGTGCGCCGAGCTTGTCGGAAAGCGCGCTGTTAAACAGGCTCCAGGTATAGACCGAACCCAGCGCAAACTGGGTAACGATGGTGCCAAAGAGCGTGAGCCAGCGCGTGCGGTTATAAGTTGATGTGTTCATGGCAGTTGTCCTGCAAGAGAAATTAAGGAAGTTCGCTGAGGACAACGATAAATAAAACCTTAATACGCCAGGGGTAAAACGGCATGAAATGCAGGGAGAACGGAATGAAATGCCTGGAATCGGGAATGAATGACCTGGTGCGAGAATAAAGCGACAGCGTGTTAGTACCTGCTATCGCTGTGAAGCCCGTGGTTATTGTATTCGAGATGTTATCGTAACGTTTAAAAAAGTAACAACTCTAGAAATTCGCGCTGACGCCGAGGGTGTACAAAAACTCCTCACCGGTGGTGGTGTGCTCCCCCTGAGCAAGCGACGCATAGGCCGCCATGTGCGTATTAAACGGAATATCCGTTCCCACGGTGACGTCCATCCAGCCACCGTTTTGGGCAGGGGCTGGCGTTTGCGGCATGCCAAACTGCGATTTCCACTGGTTTTCACCAAACTGCTGGTTATAGCTAATCTGCGCCCACGGGCGAAGATCGCCGTACTGGGTATTCACGCGCCACCCCAGGGTGCTGACGCTGGCGTGCCAGAGCGGGTCGGTGAGCGCCTGGGTCGACGCGCTATCACCAAACTCGTTGATCATCATCGGCGCCGTGCCGTCGTACCGCCACGCCACCACCGGCCCGGTGGTGATCCGCGCTGAAACCGGAAAATTCCAGCCCACGCTCATTGCCCCGTCCGTCGCGCTGCCGGACGGGAGATTCAGGGCAAGGCCCGGCGCGTTTTGCGAGGACTGAATACGCTCAGCCAGAATATCCTCATAACGCGGTTGGTGATCCGCGTCCCATGTATAGCGTTCCGCCGTATTATTGTGGGCGTCTGAAACGATATATTCCTGTTGCCAGGCAGACGCTGTATTACAAAAAAACAGGCAGGCTGAAATTCCCACCAGGCCAGAAGCAGCATGGCGACCACTGATTTTTTTTATCATCATCAACGCGACCCCAGAGAGAGCCGAATTCGGCGATATTTGTCGTTATTCAGGAAGAGCTAAAGGTTCATATGGTTCTGTATTAACTATTGTCTTTATAGTAAACACGTCAAGCCAGTCAGAATGAAAATTTTGCGAAATCAGCATCAATAAGGGAGATGACGGATGGAACGTTGCGGTTGGGTAAGCCAGGATCAGATTTATATTGATTATCACGATCGGGAGTGGGGCGTGCCGGAAACGGATGGCAAAAAGCTCTTTGAGATGATCTGCCTGGAGGGCCAGCAGGCGGGCCTGTCATGGATTACGGTGCTGAAGAAACGCGAAAACTACCGCAACGCCTTCCACCAGTTCGACCCTGTCGCCGTGGCCGCCATGACCGATGAGGACGTGGAACGGCTGGTGCAGGATGCCGGTATCATCCGCCATCGCGGTAAGATCCAGGCGATCATCGGTAACGCACGCGCTTACCTGGCGATGGAGCAGAACGGCGAACCGTTCTCAGAATTTGTCTGGACGTTTGTGAACAACACGCCGCAGCTCACCCGGGCCGCCACGCTGGCGGAGATCCCCGCGTCCACTCCGGCCTCGGATGCGCTCTCGAAGGCCCTGAAAAAACGCGGCTTTAAGTTTGTCGGCTCCACCATCTGCTACGCCTTTATGCAGGCCTGTGGCCTGGTCAACGACCACGTTACCGGCTGCTTCTGTCATCCGGGAGGTCATCATGATCCGCAAATGGCAAAGTGAGAATACCGCGCCGCTTCTGAGCCTGTGGCTGGAAAGCACGACGGAAGCGCATCCGTTTATCGCGCCGGGTTACTGGAAAGAGAACGAGGCCATGGTGCGGGACGTTTACCTGCCGTCGGCGGAAACCTGGGTCTGGGAACAGGACGGGGAACCGTGCGGATTTATCAGCGTGATGCAGTCTCAGTTTGTCGGCGCCCTGTTTGTGGCGCCGTCATGCATCGGGAAAGGCATCGGGCGCGCGCTGCTGAACCATGTTCAACAGCGCTTCCCGCACCTCACTCTGGAGGTGTATCAGAAAAACGTGCGGGCGGTGAATTTCTACCATGCTCAGGGCTTTCGCATTGAAGACAGCGCCTGGCAGGATGATACCCAGCACCCGACGTGGATCATGAGCTGGCAGGCGGATCAAACGCCGTTAAGATAAGCTCGGGCCCCGTATATTTCTCGACCCAGGCCAGCGCCGTGTTCCCTGCGCAACCGTTCCCCAGCTTCGAGCTGGGGAGATCTTTGGTCAGCACGTTAACCGCCCCGTTTTTACAGATGCCGCCTTCGGCGAGATCAAGGTCAGGCCATGCGCCCTGATGGATGCAGATCACGCCCGGCTTAATCCCGTCGCTCACCACCGCCCCTGCCAGCACCTGCCCGCGCGCATTCCAGACGCGCACCACGTCGCCGTCCGCAATCCCGCGGGCTTTCGCATCAAGGGTATTCAGGGTGATCGGCTCTCGCCCGGCGACCGCATACCGCTCGCGCAGGGACGTATAGTTAAGCTGGCTGTGCAGACGGTGCGCGGGATGCGCTGACAACACCTGCAGCTGCTCCGGCTCTGCGTTGCCGTGCCACTCGTCCGGCTCGAGCCACATAGGATGCGGCGGACAGTCGGCGTAGCCAAAGCTGGCGATGCGCTCGCTGTAGATCACAATCTTGCCGCTCTCGGTTTTCAGCGGATGGTTCTCCGGGTCGCGGCGGAAATCCGCGAAACGGACAAACTGCGCGTTCTGTTCGCTCTCCGGCATTTCGATAATCTGGTTCGCCTCCCAGAACGCCGCAAAGGGCGGCAACGTGACGCCCTGCGCCGCACCGCGCTGTCCGGCAATCTGGTAGAAGGTCTCCAGCCATTGCAGGTCGTTTTTCCCTTCGGTAAAACGCTCGCGACCGCCCGCTTCCCACCGTTCGCTCAGCTCAGCAAACACGTCGAAGTCATCACGCGCCTCATCGCGCGGGGGCACCACGCGCTTCATCGGGACCATATGCTGGTTGCTGTAGTCGCCGGTCATGGTGAGATCGTTACGCTCAAACGAGGTGGTCGCCGGGAGTACGATATCGGCATGCTTAGCCGAGCCGGTCCAGAAGCACTCGGAGATCACCACCAGCTCCGGCTTCTGCCAGGCGCGTATCAGGCGATTGGTATCCTGATGATGCGTGAAGTTTGACCCGCCCGCCCACCAGACAAACTTAATATCCGGGAAGTGGCGGTCGAGACCGTTGTGCTGATAAAAACCGCCGGGGTTTTCCAGCGCTTCAACGATCCGCGCCACCGGAATTTTATCCACGGCATCCACGCCGCCCTGCACCGATCCTTGCAGAGACGCCAGCACCGCCGCTTTGCGCGTCGGGTTACCGCCGTTGGCAAAATGATACGAGAGACCAAAACCGCCGCCCGGCGTGCCGATCTGCCCAAGCATTGCGGCCAGGGTGACCAGCATCCAGTGCTTCTGCTCGCCAAACTGCTGGCGCTGCATCCCCCAGCCGGACATTAACATAGTGGTGTTTTTATAGAACAAGCCCGCCAGTTCACGGATTTTCTCCGCAGAAACGCCACAAATCTCTGCCGCCCATTCTGCCGTTTTCGCCACGCCATCGGACTGACCCGTCAGGTAGTCGGCGAATTTATCGAAGCCGGTGGTACAGCGCGTCAGGAAGTCGGCATCGTGCCAGCCGTTTTCGACCAGCGTATGGGCGATACCCAGCATCATCGCCACGTCGGTGCCCATGTGGGGGGCAATCCACTCGGCGCTGTCGCCGAAGAAATCCAGGGTTTCAGAGCGCATGGGGTCGATGCAGATAATGCGCTTGCCGCTTTTGCGCAGCGCGTCGAAATAGCCAATGCCCTGCTCGTCGCTGGCATTCCAGGCAATTTTCAATGTGTTAAGGGGGTTAGCACTCCAGAGCACGACTACGTCAGTGTGCTTCAGCACCAGCGGCCAGCTGGTCTGCTGCTGGTACACTTCGTTTCCTCCCACGACGTACGGCATGATCGCCTGCGCCGCACCGGTGGAGTAGTCTCCCAGATGTCCGGTATAGCCACCCGCCAGGCTCATATAGCGCTGCAGCAGCGTCGAGGCTTTATGCAGCACGCCGTTTGAACGCCAGCCGTAGGACCCGGCGAAAATAGACGACGGACCGTAGCTGTCGCGAATGCGCTTGTGCTGGGCGTGGATCAGCGCCAGCGCGTCATCCCAGCTCACGCGAACAAACTCATCCTGCCCGCGAATACCCTGCGGTTTATCCGGCGAGGCCAGAAAACCTTTACGCACCATCGGCCAGCGCACGCGCGTTTTGCTGTGCACCTGATCGCGAACGACGGTCTGTAGCGAGTTGGGATGTTGGGTTGGCAGTGCTCCGCGGGACGACAGAACATTTTCGCCATCGGTTTCGACCAGCATCGGCCCCCAGTGGGCAGCGGTCAGAATGGTTTTCGTTGAGGTGCTCAAGCGTGCGCTCCTGGTTGCGTGCAGGTTTTACGGCCTTCTTGCTGAGGCCGTTTATGGTTTGTCACAAATTTCAGAGTTATACCCGGAATTTTCTCCGTATCTGGACGTCATAATCAACTGCCACGCGCGTCGTGGCAAAGAATAAAAAGGATTAAGGAAAGAAGATGAAAAAACGCGTACTCGTTATTGCCGCTCTGGTGAGCGGTGCCCTGGCTGTTTCTGGCTGCACAACCAACCCTTACACCGGTGAGCGCGAAGCGGGTAAATCCGGCATTGGCGCGGGTATCGGCTCGCTGGTCGGCGCAGGCGTTGGGGCGCTCTCCTCCTCCAAGAAAGACCGCGGCAAAGGCGCGCTGATTGGCGCGGCGGCGGGGGCAGCGCTGGGCGGCGGCGTCGGCTATTACATGGACGTGCAGGAAGCGAAACTGCGCGACAAAATGAAGGGCACCGGCGTGAGCGTGACGCGCAGCGGCGATAACATCATCCTGAACATGCCGAACAACGTGACCTTCGACAGCAGCAGCGCGACGCTGAAACCGGCGGGCGCGAACACCCTGACCGGCGTGGCGATGGTGCTGAAAGAGTACAACAAGACCGCCGTGAACGTGATGGGCTACACCGACAGCACCGGCAGCCAGGATCTGAACATGCGTCTGTCCCAGCAGCGCGCCGACGCCGTGGCCAGCTCGCTGATTACCCAGGGCGTGGACGCGAGCCGCATCCGCACCCGCGGCATGGGCCCTGCCAACCCTATCGCCAGCAACAGCACGGCGGAAGGTAAAGCGCAGAACCGCCGCGTAGAGATTACGTTAAGCCCAATTCAGTAGGTAAAAGCAAAACGGCAACCCCGTTGCCGTTTTTAGGAACGTAGGCCGGGTAAGGCGAAGCCGCCACCCGGCAAAATGCTTGATTCGTCCGATTTTCCCGCTAAGGTATTCTCACTAATTTCAGGGAAATCAGCGATGAGCAAACCAGCCCGGGCCACCATCAGCGACGTGGCGAAAGCCGCCAAAACCGGTAAAACCAGCATTTCGCGCTACCTTAACGGCGAAAAACACCTGCTGTCCGATGCACTGCTGGCGCGTATTGAACAGGCCATCGCTGATCTCGACTACCGTCCCAGCCTGATGGCGCGCGGGCTCAAACGTGGCCGCACCCGCCTTATCGGGCTGATTATCGCCGATATCACCAACCCCTACTCCGTTAACGTGCTCAGCGGGATCGAAGCCGCCTGTCGCGAGAAAGGCTTCACGCCGCTGGTCTGTAATACCAACAACGAAGTCGACCAGGAGCTGCATTACCTCGACCTGCTGCGCAGCTACCAGGTGGAAGGGATCGTGGTTAACGCGGTGGGCATGCGGGAAGAGGGATTAAACCGCCTGCAGCAATCCTCCCTGCCGATGGTCCTCATCGACCGTAAAATCCCGGAATTTGCCTGCGATGTGGTCGGTCTGGACAACACCCAGGCCGCCACGACGGCCACCGAACATCTGATCGAACAGGGCTTCGAGGCCATCCTGTTTCTGAGCGAGCCGTTAGGGATGGTCAACACCCGTCGCGAACGCCTTAGCGCATTTCGCGCCACGCTGGAGCGATATCCCGGCGTGATCGCCGAAAATGCCGAAACGCCGCTTCACGAAGCCGGGCAGCTCGACAATACCCTGCGCCAGTTCCACACGCGCCATCGCGGGATGCGCAAAGCCGTTATCTCCGCCAACGGGGCGCTGACGCTTCAGGTCGCCCGCTCGCTCAAGCGTATTGGTCTGCACTGGGGCAGCGATATCGGCCTGCTGGGGTTTGATGAACTGGAGTGGGCAGAGCTGGCCGGTGTCGGCATTACCACCCTCAAACAGCCCACCTGGCAGATTGGCTATGCTGCTGTTGAACAGGTGGTCCGTCGCATTGAAGGCACCAGCGATGCCGTTCGCGAGCAGGTCTTCTCCGGCGAGCTGATCGTTCGCGGCTCTACCGCGCGTTAATTATCCCTTGTGATACCGATCATAAATTCAACATCCTGACCTTTCCTTTGGAACCGGTTCCATCTAGCGTAATAGTATTGATATGTTGCGATGGAGTTCGAAGATGGGCAGGAAAATTATGGTGGTCACCGCCGCATACGGTGCGGAACAGGTGCGACAGGCGGGCGGTCAGCGGGCGATGCTTCCCGTTATCGCAGGCGCGGGGGCAGACGGCGTGGAGATCCGCCGGGAGCTGTTCAACAGCGAAGAGCTGCTGGCGCTGCCCGCGCTGGGGGAATCCATTGAGCTGCTGGGCCTGCTGGCGTGCTACTCTGCGCCCGCCGCCCTGTTTATGCCCGACGGCACCCTCAACCCGGACCTGCCCCGCTATCTCTCCGAGGCCAGCACCCTGAACGCCCTGTGGCTGAAGGTTTCCCTGGGCCATTTCCGCGACGCGCAGCCTCTCGACGCCCTGCGTACCCTGCTGAACGCAAGCGGCATGGCGCTGGTCGTGGAGAACGATCAGACCGACTGCGGGCAGCTTGCGCCGATGCAGCGCTTCCAGGCCGCCTGCCGTGAAATGGCGCTCCCCGTCACGCTGACCTTCGACATGGGCAACTGGCTGTGGGTGGGCGACTCCCCCGAAGAGGCCGCACGCCATCTGGCTCCTGCGGTGAGCTATATCCACGTTAAGGCCGCCGTGCCGCATAAAGACAACTTCCGCGCCGTGGCGCCGGACCGCGCCGATACCCGCTGGCTGGATCTGCTCGACCAGCTGCCTGCCGATGCCCCGCGCGGTATCGAGTTCCCGCTGGAAGGGGCGGATCTAACCGCCGTGACCCGCCATTACGTCAACCTGCTGCGCGAGGAGTAAACCATGCACAAGACGCTGGATGTCATCACGATTGGCGAAGCCATGGCAATGTTTGTCGCCACTGAAACGGGCGAGCTGAGCGCGGTTGAGCACTTTATCAAACGCGTTGCGGGCGCAGAGCTGAACGTCGCGACCGGACTGGCGCGGCTCGGCCTGAACGTGGGCTGGGTCAGCCGCGTGGGGGACGACAGCTTTGGCCGTTTTGTTCTCGATTCGCTGAAAAAAGAGGGCATTGATGCCGCGGGCGTCACCCTTGACGGACGCTTCCCTACCGGCTTTCAGCTTAAATCTAAAGTCGAAAATGGAACCGATCCCATTGTGGAGTATTTCCGCAAAGGATCGGCCGCCAGCCACATCTCGGTAGAGGACTATCACGCCGACTATTTCGCCTCTGCACGCCACCTGCACCTGAGCGGCGTGGCGGCGGCGCTCTCCGCCAGCTCGTACGACCTGCTGGATCATGCGGCAACGATCATGAAGTCGCAGGGTAAAACGATCTCTTTCGATCCGAATTTGCGCCCGGTGCTGTGGAAAAGCGAAGCGGAAATGGTCGAGAAGCTCAACTGCCTGGCGTTCAGGGCGGACTGGGTTCTGCCAGGCCTGAAAGAAGGGATGATCCTGACCGGCAAAAGCACGCCGGAAGGCATTGCCGATTTTTATCTGAATAAAGGGGTGAAAGCGGTGGTGCTGAAAACCGGTGCTGATGGCGCATGGTTTAAAACGGCCGACGGCGAACAGGGTGCGGTCGCGGCGGTGAAGGTTGAGAACGTGGTCGACACCGTCGGCGCGGGCGATGGCTTTGCCGTGGGCATCATTAGCGCCCTGCTGGAAGGCAAAACGCTGCCGCAGGCCGTCGCGCGCGGAAACAAGATTGGCTCGCTGGCCATTCAGGTGCAGGGCGACAGCGAAGGATTACCCACACGAGCAGAGCTCGGCGTTTAACTTCCCTCTCCCCATGGGAGAGGGCCAGGGTGAGGGCAGCAAGCCGCACCAAATAATTAAGCCACCGTGTACCCTACAGACAACGGCGGTAACAACCTCAACAACAGAGGCAAGCCTATGAACAGTTCGACCAATGCAGTAAAACGCTGGTGGTACATCATGCCAATCGTGTTTATCACGTACAGCCTGGCGTACCTTGACCGTGCCAACTTCAGCTTCGCGTCTGCGGCAGGGATCACCGAAGACCTCGGGATCACTAAGGGCGTTTCATCCCTGCTGGGCGCCCTCTTCTTCCTGGGCTATTTCTTCTTCCAGATCCCCGGCGCGATTTACGCGGAACGCCGCAGCGTGCGTAAGCTGATCTTCGTCTGCCTGATCCTGTGGGGCGCCTGCGCGTCGCTGACCGGCGTGGTGAACAATATTCCTGCCCTGGCCGCCATTCGTTTTATCCTCGGCGTCGTTGAGGCGGCGGTCATGCCGGCGATGCTGATTTACATCAGCAACTGGTTTACCAAATCTGAACGCTCGCGCGCCAATACCTTCCTGATCCTCGGTAACCCGGTCACGGTACTGTGGATGTCGGTGGTGTCTGGCTACCTGATCCAGTCCTTCGGCTGGCGCGAGATGTTTATCATCGAAGGGGTGCCAGCAGTGATCTGGGCATTCTGCTGGTGGGTGCTGGTGAAAGATAAGCCTGCCCAGGCGAAATGGCTTTCCGAAGACGAAAAAGCGGCGCTGCAGGCACAGCTGGACAAAGAACAGCAGGGTCTGAAGGCGGTACGTAACTACGGGGAAGCCTTCCGCTCGCGTAATGTGCTCCTGCTCTGCGCGCAGTATTTTACCTGGAGCATTGGCGTGTACGGCTTTGTGCTGTGGCTGCCGTCGATTATCCGCAGCGGCGGTGAGAACCTCGGCATGGTCGAAGTGGGCTGGCTTTCTTCCGTACCGTATCTGGCCGCAACAATCGCCATGATCGTCGCCTCGTGGGCGTCGGACAAGCTGCAGAACCGTAAGCTGTTCGTCTGGCCGCTGCTGCTGATCGCAGCATTTGCGTTCATTGGCTCCTGGGCCGTGGGTGCAAACCACTTCTGGGCCTCTTATACCCTGCTGGTCATTGCCGGTGCGGCCATGTACGCCCCGTACGGACCGTTCTTTGCCATCATCCCGGAAATGCTGCCGCGTAACGTGGCGGGCGGCGCGATGGCGCTGATTAACAGCATGGGCGCGCTGGGTTCGTTCTGCGGCTCCTGGTTCGTCGGTTACCTGAACGGTGCCACCGGCAGTCCATCCGCATCGTACATCTTTATGGGGGTGGCGCTTTTCGCCTCGGTGTGGCTTACTCTGATTGTTAAGCCTGCTAATAATCAACAGCACCCCGTCGGCGCACGCCACGCCTGAATCCTTAAAAATCAACGGAGATTAGCATGAAGCCGTCCGTCATTTTGTATAAAGCCCTGCCGGAAGATCTGCAGAAACGCCTTGAAGAGCACTTCACCGTCACGCAGGTGAAGAACCTGCGCCCGGAAACCGTGGCGCAGCACGCCGACGCGTTCGCCAGCGCCGAAGGCCTGCTGGGTTCAAGCGAAAAAGTGGATGTCGCCCTGCTGGAGAAAATGCCGAAGCTTCGTGCGACCTCCACCGTTTCCGTGGGTTACGACAACTTCGACGTGGAGGCCCTGAACGCCCGCAGGATCCTGCTGATGCACACGCCGCATGCCCTGACGGAAACCGTGGCCGACACGCTGATGGCGCTGATGCTCACCACGGCCCGTCGCGTGGTAGAGGTGGCCGAGCGCGTGAAAGCGGGCGAATGGACAAAAAGCATTGGCCCGGACTGGTTCGGCGTGGACGTTCACGGCAAAACGCTGGGCATTGTGGGCATGGGGCGCATCGGGCTGGCGCTGGCGCAGCGCGCGCATTTTGGTTTTAACATGCCGATTCTGTACAACGCGCGTCGCCATCACAGTGAAGCCGAAGAACGCTTCAACGCCCGCTACTGCGAGCTGGATACCCTGCTGCAGGAAGCCGATTTTGTCTGCCTGATCCTGCCGTTAACGGACGAAACGCGTCACCTGATCGGCAAATCCGCGTTTGAAAAAATGAAGAAATCCGCCATTTTCATCAACGCGGGTCGTGGCCCGGTAGTGGATGAGCAGGCGCTGATTGAAGCGCTGCAAAACGGTGAGATCCACGCCGCAGGTCTGGACGTTTTTGAGCAGGAACCGCTGCCGGTAGATTCTCCACTGCTGGCCATGCCAAACGTCGTTGCCCTGCCCCACATCGGCTCTGCCACGCACGAGACGCGCTACAACATGGCGGCGACGGCGGTTGATAATCTGATTGCCGCCCTTAGCGGAAAGGTGGAGATAAACTGCGTGAATCCGCAGGTGCAACAGTAGAAACGAAAAAACCCGCCAGAAGGCGGGTTTTTGAATTTTGTGCTACTGGGTTGGAAGCTTACAGGCTTACAACGTTACCAGCTGCTGGGCCTTTAGCGCCGCTTTCGATGGTGAAGGACACTTTCTGACCTTCGTCCAGAGATTTGTAGCCATCGTTCTGGATAGCAGAGAAGTGTACGAACACGTCTTTTGAGCCATCGTCAGGAGTGATGAAGCCGAAACCTTTATCAGCGTTGAACCATTTTACCAGACCAGTCATTTTAGCAGACATAGAATTACCTTAATTAACAAATATATTGTGCCTTCCGGCTTGATGGATTGCGTTACAGATTTTTAAGCGATGAAGGAAGGGTCACTACGAAGGGTATCTATGGATAACAATCTGGACTGCTTAACTAAACTGCTTTAGGTCTGTGTAACAAACCGACGGGAATAGTTATACCGATGTGGTAGCGGAATGACAAGCGTTATTTTCGATATGCATAAAAAAACCCCGCCGGAAGCGGGGTTTTTTATCTTATTCTGTGGCCGCGACTGCGGTACTCCAGGCCTGGCTGAAGGCCTGATGCTGGGAGGCCAGCGGCCCAATCAGCGTATTGTACTGGCTTGCCTGCTGCGAGGTCGGGAACTGAATGCCGTTGGCAACAAAGCTCACCTGCGTATTCTGCTGGGCGATAAAGTCACCCACCTGAACCAGCTGCTGCGTGAAGATTTGCGCGGCCGGAATCAGCGGTTGCAGCGCTTCAGAAGGCTTAGTCACCACTTTCTCATACACTTTGTCGAAGACCGGCTTGAGATCGTCACCCTGCTTCAGGGCAGAACGGGATGCATCAGCCTGCATTTTCGCATTTTGCAACTGCTGGCTCAGCACGCCAAGCGCCCCGTTGGACTGGCGAAGCGGTTCACGCTGCGTCATGTAATCCTGGGGAACGCGGATGGCGTTCACGCTATCTACGACCGGGCGGATACCGGAATCCATCGCCTGGCTCACCTGCTGTGAATACCCATAAAGAATGGCGTAATCGGACACGAAGGGACCAAACTGTTTTTTCTGATCCGCAGTCAGCGTCGGTAACCGCTCGCCGCTGCGCATCACTGTATTCTGCAGAAAATCGATAAACGCTTTGCGCTGATCGCCTTCTTTATCAAAACACCCACTCAGGCTAACAACCATCAACAACGCCGCAATAGGCGCAAACCAGCGAGAGCAGGACTTTCCTGTCGCCATTTTATTACTCCTTTCACCCAAAAAAGCGCACACCGGCACACGCGTGCCCGACGGCTTACAAGGATAGTCCAGGTCAGCCTTGCAAGATACTTTTTTCATGCAAAACGGCTATTGCCGATTTATTTCTTACCATTTACAAAAAAATACCTGACGAAGCTGACGTATGACTAATCAGGGCATTAGCATAACTGTCCATATAGCTGAATCGGATAAAGCGATCGTTACCGCACGATTAATCACATCCGTGACGATCCTGGGTGAGTATTAAGGGCTATTCTTAATTGGCTCTCTGATGTTCTTGATCACGATGTGAGATTTAAGAGGAGTCCTCAATGGAATATAAAGATCCTGAGTTTGAGCTGCTGAGCAGCCTGGAACAGATCGTTTTTAAAGATGTGCCGCAGACGATTACCCTGCAACAAAAATCCAATCCCTTTACAGAATATGAGCAATTGCGCAAAGGGACAGGGCTGAAGACCGAAGAATTCGCCAGAGCGATGGGTGTCAGCGTGGCGATGGTGCATGAGTGGGAGTCAAAACGAGAGAAACCCACTCCAACCGAGCTAAAGCTGATGAGCCTGATTCAGGCTAACCCTGCACTCAGCAAACAGATAGCGTAGTAACGTTTGAATGCCCCCGCCTTTGCGGGGGCTTGTGTTTACAGGCTTTCGCAATGCCAGCCCGCCTCTTCCCACACCAGCTCATGCGTTAACGTTAAGCCTCTTAAAAAAGCCTCATCGTGTGATACCACCAGCAGTGCGCCGGGGAAACCGGCCAGCGCCGCTTCAATGGCCTCGACCGAGGCCAGATCCAGATGGTTGGTCGGTTCATCCAGCAGCAGAAGCTGCGTGGCCTCCGCACGCCACAGCACGCAGGCCAGCGCGGCCTTAAGACGCTCGCCGCCGCTGAGCTCCGCCAGCGGGAGCGTAACTTTATCAGCGCCTAGCTGAAGCTGCGCTAGCCGCGTTCGTAGCACGCCCTCTTCCAGCGGCGTATGACCCAAGTTGAGATGCGTCATAACCGACTGTGAAAGATCGAGCCGGGAGAGATGCTGGTCGAGATAAGCGCAGCTGACTGAAACCTTACAGATGCCCGAACGGGGGGCAATCTCGCCGAGGAGGGTTTTTAGCAGCGTCGATTTTCCGCAGCCGTTTGGTCCCTTTAACGCCACGCGCATCGGTCCGTCCATCCGCCAGCTGAGCGGAGAAACAGGCACATGCGGTAGCACCAGATCCTCAAGCACCAGTACCTGCTTCCCGTCCGGGATCTGACTGCCCGGCAGGGTGAACATTATCGGGTTATCCTCTTCAACACGCTCACGCGCCTTGTTTACCGCGGCGTTGAGGGCGTCATTTTGCTCGCTGTGCTGCTTTTTCCAGGAACCGATCCGCTCCTTTGCCGCGCCTTTGTATTTGACGCGCTCGAACGATGCGATATTCAGGCTGTCGACGGTGCGCACTGTTTTTGCCGAACGCCGCTGGCTGTCATCATGCTCTTTTTGCAGGCGCGCGCGGGTACGTTTGCGCTCGGTTGCGGCATGGTCCAGGGCCGCGCGAGCCGCCTGCTGTTCGGCATCGCGCTGGGCTTGATAACCCGCATAATTCCCGCCGTAACTGCGCAGGCCAGCGCGACTCAGCTCCAGAATTCGAGGTACCTGTGCCAGCAGCTCGCGGTCATGGGAGGCAACCAGCACGCCACCCTGGTAACGGGCAAGCTGGTCGTAGAACCACGCCCGGCCCTGTCGATCCAGATGGTTAGTGGGCTCGTCCAGCAGCATAAAATCCGCGTCAGCCGTATACGCCCCGCACAGCATGGCGCGAATGCGCTCGCCGCCGCTGAGTTCACCGGCGGGTTTATCCGGATCAAAAGGTGGGAGCTTCGCAGTATTAAACGCCTCGCTCAGACGCTCTGCTAAATCCCAGAAGCCATCCAGCGTTTCCAGATCGTCAGGCTGATACTCTCCGCTGTCGATACGCGCTCGCGCCGCGAAGATGGCTTCGTACCCGAGCAGTTCAGCGAGCGTCGTATCCGGCAGAATGTCCTGCTGCTGCGCCACATAGACCTGCGTTCCGGTACGTTCGATATGTCCGCTTGCCGGTTCATCCAGCCCCGCGAGCAGGCGCAGCAGACGCGTTTTCCCGCTACCGTTGCGGCCAACCAGCGCGCACAGCGAGGGTTCCAGCGTCAGATTCAGCGGACCAAAAAGGATATCGCCCGTCGGAAACTGACAGGTGACCTGATGCAAAATAAAAGAAGGGGACTGCGCAAAATGAGCCATAAGCACTCCTGAATGAAATCAAAACATCCCCTGCCGACGCGGTGGCGTTTAGCAAGGATCGAAATTCATCAGTCGTGTTTGTTCATTTTTGGGGGGCACTCCAGCGCGAGAAATTTAACGGGGGTAAGGATAGCGGTAATGGGTTGACCATTTCAAGGTTAAATTTCCAGCAACACACCATAAAAAAACCCGCCGAAGCGGGTTTTTCTCATCAGTAGGCCCGTGCAAGCGAAGCGCCGCCGGGCAACGGGCACATTACTGCAGCAGCGAAATATCCGCCACGCGCAGGAACAGCTCGCGCAGTTTCTCAAGCATAGAGAGACGGTTAACACGCAGCTCTTTATCTTCTACGTTTACCATCACTTTCTCGAAGAACGCGTCAATCACGTCACGCAGTTCCGCCAGCTCCACCAGCGCTTCCTGGTAGCGACCTTCCGCGAAGTACGGCTCGAGTTTGTCGCGCAGCACCACAACCTGCATCGCCAGGGCGATCTCTTCCGGCTCTTTCAGCGTCGCGGCGTTCACGCGCTCGTTCAGCGTCTCGTCGGATTTCGCCAGAATGTTGGAGACACGCTTGTTGGCCGCGGCAAGAGCAGATGCCGCTTCCAGCGTGCGGAAGTGGGACACCGCCTTCATACGTGCATCGAAATCAGCCGGACGGGTCGGACGACGCGCCAGCACCGCCTGAATGGTGTCAACGGTGTAACCTTCGTCCTGATACCACGCGCGGAAACGACCGAGCATAAAGTCGATCACGTCATTTACCACGTTCGCGTTGGTCAGCTTGTCGCCGTACAGACGCACCGCTTCTTCGGTCAGGGTCTGCAGATCGAGGTTCAGGTTCTTCTCAACGATGATACGCAGCACGCCCAGCGCGGCACGACGCAGCGCAAACGGGTCTTTGTCGCCTTTCGGATGCTGGCCGATACCAAAGATACCCGCCAGGGTGTCCATCTTATCGGCAATCGCGACAGCGCAGGCAACCGGGTTAGACGGCAGTTCGTCACCCGCAAAGCGCGGCTGATACTGCTCGTTCAGGGCAACAGCCACGTCTTCCGCTTCGCCATCGTGACGCGCGTAGTGCATGCCCATCACGCCCTGGGTGTCGGTAAACTCGAACACCATGTTGGTCATCAGGTCGCATTTTGACAGCAGGCCCGCACGGGTCGCGTGGTTGACGTCGGCACCGATTTCGCGGGCAATCCAGCCGGACAGCTCCGCAATGCGGTCGGTCTTGTCGCGCAGCGTACCCAACTGCTGCTGGAACAGCACGGTTTGCAGGCGCGGCAGGTTATCTTCCAGACGCTTTTTACGGTCGGTATTGAAGAAGAACTCCGCATCCGCCAGACGCGGACGCACCACTTTCTCGTTACCGGAGATAATCTGGATCGGATCTTTCGATTCGATGTTTGCCACGAAGATAAAGTTTGGCAGCAGCTTGCCATCGTTCGCATAGACCGGGAAGTACTTCTGGTCACCCTTCATAGTGTACACCAGCGCTTCTGCCGGAACGGCCAGGAACTTCTCTTCGAACTTCGCGGTCAGCACTACCGGCCATTCCACCAGCGAGGTCACTTCTTCCAGCAGGCTGTCGCTCAGATCGGCATTACCGCCAATCTTACGCGCCGCTTCTTCGGCGTCTGCTTTGATTTTCGCTTTACGCTGTTCGTAGTCGGCAATGACCTTGCCGCGCTCAAGCAGGATCTGCGGATACTGGTCGGCATTGTCGATGGTGAACTCTGGCTCGCCCATAAAGCGGTGGCCGCGGATCACGCGATCGGACGCGACGCCCAGAATGGTCGCCGGAATAACGGTGTCGCCCAGCAGCAGGGTCACGGTGTGAACCGGACGCACGAAGTGCACGTCAGACGCGCCCCAGCGCATCAGCTTAGGAATTGGCAGCTTCGCCAGAGACGTGGCAATCATGTCCGGCAGCAGCGCCTCTGCGCTTTCGCCTTTCACATGGGCACGATACAGCAGCCATTCGCCTTTGTCGGTGGTCAGACGCTCGGCCTGATCGACGGTGATGCCGCAGCCGCGCGCCCAGCCTTCCGCCGCTTTGCTCGGCTTGCCTTCCGCGTCGAATGCCTGGGCAATCGCCGGGCCACGTTTTTCGACTTCGCGATCCGGCTGAGACGCCGCCAGATTTGCTACCTTCAGCGCCAGACGGCGCGGTGCAGCAAACCACTCAATTTTACCGTGTGCCAGGCCAGCGTTATCCAGCTCGGCGGTCACGTTCGCAGCGAAAGATTCAGCCAGGCTGCGCAGGGCTTTTGGTGGCAGCTCTTCGGTGCCGATTTCCACCAGGAAAGTTTTCTCAGACATGGCCGCCTCTTATTTGTTTCGGTTGCACATCGGGAAGCCAAGGGCTTCACGGGACGCGTAGTAAGCTTCTGCAACGGCTTTGGTCAGGGTACGAATACGCAGAATGTAGCGCTGACGTTCAGTCACGGAGATGGCTTTGCGGGCGTCCAGCAGGTTGAAGCTGTGGGCGGCCTTCAGAATACGCTCGTAGGCAGGCAGAGGCAGCGGAGTCTCCAGCGCCAGCAGCTGCTGCGCTTCTTTCTCGTACTGCTCGAAGCAGGTGAACAGGAAGTCCACGTCCGCGTATTCGAAGTTATAGGTGGATTGCTCCACTTCGTTCTGATGGAACACGTCGCCGTAGGTGGTTTTACCCAGCGGGCCGTCGCTCCAGACCAGGTCGTAAACGCTGTCTACGCCCTGAATGTACATTGCCAGACG
This sequence comes from Enterobacter sp. PP-008-ECC_S150, assembly GCF_045257065.1. Taxonomy (NCBI): domain Bacteria; kingdom Pseudomonadati; phylum Pseudomonadota; class Gammaproteobacteria; order Enterobacterales; family Enterobacteriaceae; genus Enterobacter; species Enterobacter sp. PP-008-ECC_S150. Next base: position 34,423 of record NZ_JBJHHG010000017.1, read on the forward strand.
TTCCAGACCGTAGGTGATTTCACCGGTGATCGGCTTACATTCCAGACCACCCACCTGCTGGAAGTAAGTGAACTGGGTCACTTCCATGCCGTTCAGCCACACTTCCCAACCCAGACCCCAGGCACCCAGCGTTGGGTTTTCCCAGTTATCTTCCACGAAACGGATGTCGTGGATGGTTGGATCCATACCCAGCTCTTTCAGCGACCCGAGGTACAGTTCCTGAATGTTGTCGGGTGATGGCTTAATCACCACCTGGAACTGATAGTAATGCTGCAGACGGTTCGGGTTTTCACCGTAACGACCATCGGTCGGACGACGTGAAGGCTGCACATACGCGGTCGCCATTGGCTCAGGCCCCAACGCGCGCAGGCTGGTCATCGGGTGTGAAGTGCCGGCGCCGACTTCCATGTCCAAAGGTTGAACAATGGTACAGCCCTGACGAGCCCAGTAATCCTGTAAGGTCAGGATCAGGCCCTGGAAGGTCTTGGTATCAAACTTTTGCATAGTATTTCGTGCTGGATACGTGTGGTTTTAAATGGAAGGGACAAGTATACCCGCTGGCTGCAAGATATACAGTACGAAACGGGGTTGTTTAGGGAAAATTGGGAAATAAGCCTTCAGGCCAGAACGCTGACGGCGTCTGGCTGCTGATTATACGAGCAGGCTAGCGCATCGAGAGGTGTAAAAACTGACCGTCCGCATCAAACGAGCAGACAAAGCCCTCTTTGCGCGCAGTATAGCCTTTGAGTTCATAGCTCCCCTGAAAGCGCTCAAACCCGGTAACATGAATCTTTTGGATTTCCGAGTTATAGCGGCGCGCGGCCTGGCCTTTACAAAGCTCTTCCATGTTCAGCGAACGTTCCGGGCTCATTTTGCCCTGCTGCGCTTTTTGCTCAGGTGCTTCTTGCGGCGCACTGCATCCCGCCAGGATTAACAGCAGAAAGAGTGACGCCACACGCTTCATCATCATTTTTATTACCGCCCTGGTCAGTGGCTGTTATTTTTAGTATCAACGCTTTTATAGATTATGGTCCGGCATTCTGCGAATCTCGCGGCCTCCCGACAAGTCTGCTGAATAAAACTCAGAGTTTTCCAGGAGAAGACTTGTGGACAATGGCAGTCATACTCAATTTACAGGGAAAATGAGGAACTGATGCAGTCAAAAATTAACTGGATTGATAACCTGCGAGGAATAGCGTGTCTGATGGTGGTCATGATCCACACGACGACCTGGTACGTCACGAATGCCCACAGCGTCAGCCCCGTTAACTGGGATATCGCCAATATTCTTAACTCTGCGTCGCGCGTCAGCGTGCCGCTGTTCTTTATGATTTCCGGCTTTCTCTTTTTTGGCGAGCGCAGCGCGCAGCCGAGGCACTTCATCCGCATCGCGGCCTGCCTGGGGTTCTACAGCGCCGTTGCCCTGCTCTATATCACCCTGTTCACCTCCATTAACGCCGGGCTATCGCTGAAATACGTGCTGCAAAAACCGGTGTTCTACCACCTGTGGTTCTTCTTCGCCATTATCGTTATCTATCTGGTCTCTCCCCTTATTCAGGTGAAAAACGTCAGCGGGAAAATGCTGCTGGCCCTGATGGTGGTGATTGGCATTATCGCCAACCCGAATACGGTCCCACAGAAAATCGACGGATTTGAGTGGCTGCCGGTGAACCTCTATATCAACGGCGATACCTTCTACTACGTGCTGTACGGCATGCTGGGGCGCGCCATCGGGATGATGGACACGCAAAAACGCGGTCTGAGCTGGCTCTGCGGGGCGCTGTTTATCGCGGGCGTGGCGGTGATTTCGCGCGGGACGCTGCACGAGCTGCAGTGGCGCGGCAATTTTGCCGATACCTGGTATCTCTACTGCGGCCCGATGGTCTTTATCTGTGCCGTTTCGCTGCTCACGCTCGCCAAAAACACCCTGAACGCGCGTCCCCTGCCCGTGCTGAGTCTCATCTCGCGCCACTCTCTCGGAATTTACGGCTTTCACGCGCTGGTGATCCACGCCCTGCGCACCCGAGGCGTGGAGCTAAAAAGCTGGCCGGTGCTGGATATTGTCTGGATTTTTGCCGCCACGCTGGCGATCAGCCTGCTGCTGTCGATGCTGCTGCAAAAAATAGACGCTCGCCGCTTCGTCAGCTAATGCTTCGCTGGCAGGCGCGATGGTACTGGCGCGGGGAGGAAAACCCTGCTGCCAGTGAAGCCTGCTCAACGCCACGCCCCTGCAAGAGCCACTGCTCAGCCACCGCCAGACGCAGCTGCTCCAGATAGTCGCGAACGCTAATGCCTAAATGTGACTGAAACAGCCGGGTGAGATGGCGCGGGCTAACGTGCGCCAGGGCGGCGATATCAGGCACGCTCCACGCTTTTTGCGGCTCGGCGGTGAGTGCGTCCTGCGCCCGATGGATCGCCGGGTGAAGATGGTTGCGGTAGCGTAGCCACGGCGAAAGCTGGGGATCGTCACCGGAACGGCGGAACCAGACCACCATCTCACGCGCCACGGCCAGCGCCTTTTCGGGACCGCACAGGCGGTTAATCATGTGCAGCGCCAGATCGATACCCGAGGTGATCCCCGCGCTGGTCCAGATGTTCTCATCCTGCACAAAGATGCGGTTTTCTTTGATCGTCGCCGTCGGGGCCGCGGTGCGTAAACGGCTGATCACGTCATGGTGGGTTGTGCACTGCCGGTTGTTCAGCAGCCCGGATTTCGCCGCCAGCAGCGCGCCTGAACAGACGCACATCACCGTGATGTCCCGGCGCTGGATCTGCGGCTGCAGGCGCATCAGCCAGTGCTGGATCAGCTGCGCCTGTTGCGTGGAGAACTGAGTACGGGAGTCGCTGACGCCGGGTAATACCAGCAGGCTGCCTGCCGGGAGACGCTCCGGCAGCGGCTGGATGCCGCCCATCGTCAGGCCTATCGACGTTGGAACGTCCGGTTGCGGGCCAATGTAATGCAGACGAAACGCGTCGCCCGCCAGCACAAAGGTTTCTGCCGGGCCGGTCATGTCTAATGACAGCACCCCGGGCAACATCACGAACCAGACGTCGATGCGCATTACAGTGACTCCAGCGTCTCCGCTACCGTTTTAATATCGGCAAATCGCCCGGCCAGGACCGTTTCGGTACGATGGCGAATTTCCGCAGCGCTAAGGGTAATGCCCTTGTAGGTCATGGGAAACGTCAGCGTTGCCTCGCTCACAAAGGTCACAGCATACCCCAGATCGGATGCCACCCGAGCGGTGGTTTCACAGCATTGTTCCGTGCGGATGCCGCAGATAATCACGTGGTTGATATCACGCTCGCGCAGCCAGCGGTCAAGCCCGGTATCCGTGAAGGCATTATGGACGTGTTTCTGGAAAACCACATCCGGCTGATGACGTAAAAAGGCCATCGGTTTAACATAGCCGCTTTGCAGCGTGAAGGGGCCGTCTTCGTCGACATGAAAAATATCCACGACCGGAATACCGCGCGCCTGGCAGCCTTCAATCAGCCCCAGCATCGCCTGCTGAAAGGCGGGAATATCCTCTTCCTGCCAGTAATTGCGATGGTGAAATGACTGCTGGGTATCGATGTTGACTAATGCAGTACGTGACATGATGAATCTCCTCGCCAGTGGGTGTAACACCATACTGGCAAGGAAAGGAAGGCACGCACAGACCAAAAAAGGACATCCTCGTGCCTCTGTCGGACAACCGTATTTACGACATCAGCGGCAGCAGCTGCTGGTAGATTTTACGGAACACATCGCGCCTTTCCGCATACCGCGCATGGCGTGCCGCATCAGGCAAGTGCGCCTGTTCAAGCGGGAGCTGCGGCAACAGCGTTGAAAGCGGTTTTTCGGGGTTCATGGCGATTTGCGCCAGCCGCGCGGCGCCCAGCGCGGGCCCGACATCCCCTCCGGTGCGGAAATCGAGCTGCAATCCGCTGATGTCGGCCAGCATCTGTCGCCAGTAAGGGCTTCGCGCACCGCCGCCAATCAGGGTGACGCTCGTGGGCTTCAGGCCGCAGTCGTGCACCACGTCCATCCCGTCAGCCAGCGCATAGCCTACCCCCTCAAGAACCGCACGCGCCAGCTCTGCCGGGCCATGCTGATGGGTTAAGCCAAAGAACACCCCTTTCGCTTCCGGGTTGTTGTGCGGCGTTCGCTCGCCGGAAAGATACGGTAAAAACCAGACCGTGCCCGCAGCGTCATCCGCCTGCTGCGCCGCAGAGATGAGCGACGGCACGTCGGCCATGCCGGTGAGTTTTGCCGCCCAGTCCAGGCAGGACGCCGCGCTGAGCATCACTGACATCAAATGCCATTTCCCCGGAAGGGCATGGCAGAAACTGTGCACAGCGCTTTCGGGGTTGCTGCGATACCCGTCGCTGACGGCAAAATAGACGCCAGACGTTCCCAGCGAAAGCATCGCCTGCCCCGCCTCAACCATGCCGACGCCGACAGCCCCCGCCGCGTTATCGCCGCCCCCGGCCACCACCGGTACGGCAGGCATGTTCCAGCGTTCAGCAACGGCTGGCAGCAGCGTGCCCGTCACCTCGCTACCTTCGAACAGCACGGGCATATGTCCGCGGGTCAGATGGCAGGCATCCAGCATCGCCTCGCTCCAGTCGCGTTTCGCCACGTCAAGCCACATCGTGCCGGCGGCATCGGACATGTCGGAGGCAAAATCGCCCGTCATGCGAAAGCGCAGATAATCTTTCGGCAGCAGGACTTTCGCCACCTGACGGAAAATCTCCGGATCGTGTCGCTGCACCCACAGGAGTTTGGGCGCGGTAAAGCCGGGCATCATCAGGTTGCCGGTAATTTCACGCGACGTGGGTACACGCGTCTCAAGAAGCGCGCACTCTTCCGCACAGCGGCCATCGTTCCAGAGAATAGCGGGTCGCAGCACGCGATGCTGGCTATCGAGCAGCGTAGCGCCGTGCATTTGTCCGGCAATGCCCAGCGCCTTCACGTGACGAAGGCTATGCTTCTCACCTAAAGCTTTGATTGCGCGATCCGTCGCCTGCCACCACTGCTCCGGATCCTGTTCCGACCACAGCGGATGCGGACGTGAAACCTGCAGCGTTTCCGTCTGCGTGGCTAACACGTCGCCCTGCTCGCTTAACAGGATGGCTTTCACACCCGATGTGCCAAGATCGATTCCGATGTACATTGCGGTGACTCCTTTAACAGAAATGCCCGGTGGCGCTAACGCTTACCGGGCCTACGTGCTGGAAATGCCCGGTGGCGCTGCGCTTACCGGGCCTACAGGGTGTTATTTATCGAACAGGTAGTGATTGACCAGGTTTTCCAGCAGCTCCTGGTGCCCGCTCTGGTGCTGCGGTGCCAGCTGATGTTGTTCAGCGTACTTCGCGATGTCCGCCAGCGATAACTGCCCTTTCAAAATTTGCTGGCCCAGCTCACTGTTCCAGCCGCTGTAGCGCTTCGCCACGCGTTTATCCAGCTCACCGTCTTCAATCATGCGAGCCGCCACCTTCAGCGCCAGCGCCATGGTGTCCATTGCGCCAATGTGGCCGTAGAACAGATCGTATTTGTCGGTGCTCTGACGACGAACCTTGGCGTCAAAGTTCAGGCCGCCGGTGGTGAAGCCGCCCGCCTTGATGATTTCGTACATCACCAGCGCATTCTCTTCCACGCTGTTCGGGAACTGATCGGTGTCCCAGCCCAGCTGCGCGTCGCCTCGGTTAGCATCCACAGAGCCGAAGATGCCAAGGGCAATCGCAGACGCGATCTCGTGATGGAAAGAGTGGCCCGCCAGCGTGGCGTGGTTGGCTTCAATGTTAACTTTAATCTCTTTTTCCAGACCGAACTGCTTCAGGAAGCCATACACCGTCGCCACGTCGTAATCATACTGGTGCTTCGTCGGTTCCTGCGGTTTCGGCTCAATCAGCAGCGTGCCGCGGAAGCCGATTTTGTGCTTGTGGTCGACAACCATCTGCATAAAGCGGCCAATCTGTTCGCGCTCCTGGCGCAGGTCGGTATTGAGGAGGGTTTCATAGCCTTCACGGCCGCCCCACAGGACATAGTTTTCGCCGCCCAGCTGATGCGTGGCGTTCATGGCCGTCACCACCTGCGTGGCCGCCCAGCTAAATACTTCTGGGTCCGGGTTGGTTGCCGCACCCGCGCCGTAGCGAGGATTGGTGAAGCAGTTTGCCGTACCCCAGAGCAGCTTCACGCCGCTTTGCTGCTGTTTCGCCGCCAGCACGTCCACCATCTGCGCGAAGTTGTTCAGATACGCTTTCAGCGACGCGCCTTCCGGCGACACGTCCACGTCATGGAAGCAGTAGTACGGCACGTTCAGCTTGTGGAAGAACTCAAACGCCACATCGGCTTTGCGCTTTGCCAGCTCGATAGCCTCACCCGGCTGCTGCCACGGGCGGTCAAAGGACCCCACGCCGAACATATCGGCGCCGTTCCAGCAGAAGGTATGCCAGTAACAGGCGGCAAAGCGCAGATGATCTTCCATGCGCTTACCCAGCACCAGCTCATCCGGGTTGTAGTGACGAAATGCTAAAGGATTGGCCGTTTTGGGGCCTTCGTAACGAACGCGATCGAGTTGGTCGAAATAAGCTTGCATATTGAGCTCCATAATCAGGGTATGCGGCGAGTCGTTGATACAGGAGTAATAGTGAATAGACATTTTGGGTTGCTCAATTACGTTATTTCACACTGCTATTGAGAGAATGCACAACTGTGCGCTGGCTCGCAAAATAATGCGCAAACGAACTATTTTTCGGCGCGCATTCCAGAATCAAATGTAATTAAGACGTTACGATTTTTAAAATCCGATCGCGGTCATAAATTCAGAAATAAACCAAATATCGTAACGAGAAGATAAAAATCTGTAATTGCCAGCCCGCCTTTCCGCGTTAAAAATTTGCTGCGTCTCAGCAGTGAATGTTTCTTTTATCTCAGCAACACATACCCCTACAAAAAGGCCTGATAATTATGAAGATAAAGAACCTGACCCTTACGCTCTGCACTACGCTCCTCCTTGCAAGCTTTGCAGGACAGGCCAAAGAGGTCAAAATTGGCATGGCCATTGATGACCTGCGCCTGGAGCGCTGGCAAAAAGATCGCGATATTTTTGTGAAGAAAGCAGAATCCCTCGGCGCCAGCGTGTTTGTACAGTCGGCTAACGGCAACGAAGAAACGCAAATGTCGCAGATCGAGAATATGATTAACCGTGGCGTGGATGTGCTGGTTATTATCCCCTATAACGGCCAGGTATTAAGTAACGTGGTGAAAGAAGCCAGGCAGGAAGGCATAAAAGTGCTGGCCTATGACCGCATGATTAATAATGCGGATATTGATTATTATATTTCGTTCGACAATGAAAAAGTCGGTGAATTACAGGCGCAAAGCCTGATCGATAAAGTGCCTCAGGGGAATTATTTCCTGATGGGGGGTTCGCCGGTGGATAACAACGCCAAGCTGTTTCGTGCGGGCCAAATGAAAGTCCTTAAGCCGTACATCGACAACGGGAAAATTAAGGTGGTCGGCGATCAGTGGGCCGACGGCTGGCTGCCAGAAAACGCGCTGAAGATTATGGAAAACGCGCTGACGGCCAACAACAACAAAATTGACGCGGTCGTGGCCTCCAACGATGCCACCGCAGGCGGCGCCATTCAGGCGCTAAGCGCTCAGGGTCTGGCGGGGAAAGTCGCCATCTCAGGGCAGGACGCCGATCTGGCCGGGGTAAAACGCATTATTGCAGGCACCCAGACCATGACGGTCTACAAACCGATTACCCAGCTTGCCAATACGGCGGCAGAAATTGCCGTGGAGCTGGGCAATGGCAAGCAACCTAAAGCAGATGCGACCCTGAATAACGGGCTTAAGGACGTTCCGGCTCGTCTGCTCACGCCAATAGAAGTCAATAAAGAGAACATTGACGCCACCGTCATCAAAGATGGTTTCCACAAGAAGAGCGAACTGTAATCCGGCGCGGCCCCTGCTCTGCGGGGGCGCATCACGTTGTGCTGTTCTTCCCTCGGGTTATGTGGAGCGGTTATGCCTTATTTACTTGAAATGAAAAGCATCACCAAACGCTTCGGCGCGGTGAAAGCCGTCGACAACGTCAGCCTCCGGTTGAATCCCGGCGAAGTGGTTTCGCTGTGCGGTGAGAACGGTTCGGGCAAGTCAACGCTGATGAAAGTGCTGTGCGGGATCTACCCGCACGGGAGCTACGAAGGCGAAATCGTCTTTGCCGGTGAAGTTATCCAGGCGACACACATCCGCGATACCGAACGTAAAGGCATCGCCATCATCCACCAGGAGCTGGCGCTGGTGAAGCATCTCACCGTGCTGGAGAACATTTTCCTCGGGGCCGAAATTTCCCGCCACGGCGTGCTGGACTACGACACCATGACGCTGCGCTGCGAAAAGCTGCTGGCGCAGGTGAGCCTCCACATTTCACCCAATACGCGCGTGGGGGACCTGGGGCTGGGACAGCAGCAGCTGGTTGAAATCGCTAAGGCGCTCAACAAACAGGTCAGGCTGCTGATCCTTGATGAGCCCACGGCCTCGCTCACCGAACAGGAAACCGCGGTTCTGCTCAATATCATCCGCGACCTGCAAAACCACGGTATCGCCTGCATCTACATTTCACACAAGCTGAACGAGGTGAAAGCCATTTCGGACACCATCTGCGTGATCCGCGACGGGCAACACATCGGCACGCGTGAAGCCGCGGGGATGAGTGAAGATGACATCATCACCATGATGGTGGGCCGCGAGCTGACGGCGCTCTACCCGAGTGAACCTCACGCAACGGGCGATGAAGTCCTGCGCGTGGAAAACCTGACCGCGTGGCACCCCGTTAACCGCCACATCAAGCGCGTGAATAACGTCTCGTTTTCCCTTCACAGCGGCGAAATTCTCGGTATCGCCGGGTTAGTCGGCGCCGGGCGCACGGAGGCCGTGCAGTGTCTGTTTGGCGTGTGGCCGGGGCGCTGGGAGGGCTCGATATTTATCGACGGCCAGCCGGTGAAAATTGACAACTGCCAGCAGGCAATTGCCCACGGCATTGCTATGGTCCCGGAAGATCGCAAAAAAGACGGCATCGTACCCGTCATGGCGGTGGGGAAAAACATTACGCTTGCGGCACTCGATCGGTTCTCCGGCGCGCTGAGCAGCCTGGACGATGCCGCAGAGCAGCAGTGCATTCTTCAGTCGCTTGCCCGGCTGAAGGTCAAAACCTCCTCACCGGAACTGGCGATTGGCCGCCTGAGCGGCGGCAACCAGCAGAAGGCGATTCTGGCACGCTGCCTGCTTCTCAACCCACGCATATTAATCCTTGATGAGCCGACGCGCGGGATTGATATCGGTGCCAAATATGAAATCTACAAACTGATTAATCAGCTTGTACAGCAAGGGATTGCCGTCATTGTCATTTCATCTGAGCTACCCGAAGTGCTCGGCCTGAGCGACCGCGTGCTGGTCATGCACGAGGGAAAACTGAAAGCCAACCTGATTAACCATAACCTGACGCAGGAGCAGGTGATGGAAGCCGCTTTAAGGAGCGAACGTCATGTCGAAAAGCAATCCGTCTGATATCAAAGTCGCCGTTCCGACGCCCGGTGCGTTCGCGGGGCTCAAAGCGCTAAACCTGCAGGTTTTTGTCATGATCGCGGCAATTATCGTCATCATGCTGTTCTTTACCTGGATGACCGATGGCTCGTACCTGAGCGCGCGTAACGTCTCCAACCTGCTTCGCCAGACCGCTATCACCGGCATTCTGGCCGTGGGCATGGTGTTCGTGATTATCTCTGCGGAAATCGACCTGTCGGTCGGTTCGATGATGGGGCTTCTCGGCGGCGTGGCGGCCATTTTTGACGTCTGGCTCGGCTGGCCGCTGCCGCTGACCGTGGCGGTCACGCTGGTATTGGGGCTGGTACTGGGCGCCTGGAACGGCTGGTGGGTTGCCTACCGTAAGGTGCCATCGTTCATCGTCACCCTGGCGGGGATGCTGGCCTTCCGCGGGATCTTAATCGGCATCACTAACGGCACCACCGTCTCCCCGACCAGTGCGGCTATGTCGCAGATTGGTCAGAGCTACCTCCCGGATGGCGTCGGCTTTATCCTCGGTGTGGCGGGGCTGCTGGTGTTTGTCGCATGGCAGTGGCGGGGACGCATGCGTCGCCAGGCGCTGGGGCTGGCCTCTCCTGCGTCAACGTCGGTGGTGGGACGTCAGGCGCTCACGGCAGTCATCGTGCTGGGTGCCATCTGGCTTCTGAACGACTATCGCGGCGTCCCGACCCCCGTCCTGCTCCTGGCGCTTTTACTGCTGGGCGGCATGTTTATGGCCACACGCACCGCGTTTGGTCGCCGTATTTATGCCATCGGCGGCAATCTTGAAGCTGCCCGCCTCTCGGGTATCAACGTTGAGCGTACCAAGCTGGCGGTCTTCGCCATTAACGGCCTGATGGTCGCTATCGCCGGGTTGATCCTCAGCTCGCGTCTGGGGGCCGGCTCTCCCTCCGCGGGTAATATCGCCGAGCTGGATGCGATTGCCGCCTGCGTCATTGGCGGCACCAGCCTTGCAGGGGGGATCGGTAGCGTCGCGGGCGCGGTGATGGGGGCATTTATCATGGCATCGCTGGATAACGGGATGAGTATGATGGACGTTCCGACGTTTTGGCAGTATATCGTCAAGGGGGCCATTCTTTTACTGGCAGTCTGGATGGACTCGGCCACCAAGCGGCGGGCCTGATACGGTATTGTGACTTAATTGGGAAGTGAGCCATGTTTGAAAAGCGTCACCGCATTACGTTGTTATTCAATGCCAATAAAGCCTATGACCGTCAGGTGGTGGAAGGCGTTGGTGAATATTTGCAGGCGTCGCAATCCGAGTGGGATATCTTTATTGAAGAGGATTTCCGCACCCGTCTCGAGAACATCAAAGACTGGCTGGGCGATGGCGTCATCGCCGACTATGACGACCCCGTCATTGAGCAGCTGCTGACCGACGTCGACGTTCCGATTGTGGGCGTCGGCGGCTCCTACCATTCCCCCGAACACTATCCGCCGGTTCACTATATCGCCACCGATAACCATGCCCTGGTCGAGGCCGCCTTTCTCCATTTAAAAGAGAAAGGCGTCCATCGCTTCGCGTTCTATGGTTTACCCGCCACCAGCGGCAAGCGCTGGGCCGTTGAGCGTGAACACGCGTTCTGCCAGCTGGTCGCGCAGGAGAAGTATCGCGGCGTGGTATACCAGGGGCTGGAAACGGCACCGGAAAACTGGCAGCACGCGCAAAACCGCCTCGCTGACTGGCTGCAAACGCTGCCGCCGCAAACCGGGATTATTGCCGTGACGGACGCTCGCGCGCGCCACGTGCTGCAGGTCTGCGAACATTTACACATTCCGGTGCCGGAAAAGCTGTGCGTGATTGGCATTGATAACGAAGAACTTACCCGCTATCTGTCCCGCGTGGCGCTCTCCTCCGTTGCGCAGGGCACGCGTCAGATGGGTTACCAGGCGGCGAAGCTGCTGCATCGTCTGCTGGATAAAGAATCTTTGCCGCTTCAGCGCCTGCTCGTGCCGCCAGTCCGCGTCGTAGAACGCCGCTCAACCGATTATCGCTCCTTAAGCGACCCGGCCGTCATTCAAGCCATGCACTATATTCGCAACCACGCCTGCAAAGGAATTAAGGTCGATCAGGTGCTGGATTCGGTGGGCATTTCCCGTTCGAATCTGGAGAAGCGTTTTAAAGAAGAGGTAGGCGAAACCATCCATGCCGTTATCCATGCGGAGAAGCTGGAGAAAGCCCGCAGCCTGCTCATTTCCACATCGCTGTCGATCAACGAAATCTCGCAGATGTGCGGTTACCCGTCGCTGCAATATTTCTACTCGGTGTTCCGCAAAGAGTATGACACCACGCCGAAAGAGTACCGGGATCGCCACAGCGAGGTGCTGATTTAGAAAAGAAAACGCCTTCCAGTGGAAGGCGTTTTTTTGAGATTACATATGGGCGGCGATTAAGCGCTGGTTATCCTGGTACATTGCGAACAGATAGTTGTTATAGCTCTGTCCCTTCGTCGAATACCCTTTCAGCTTGTGGATCATCGTGGTGGCCGTCACTTCCTGATCCGCTTTACGCAGCTGAGCGCGTGATTTGCGGAAAGAGGAGTAGGCCGGATGCGTGTTCAGATTCACCACGTAGGCACTCACGGAATCCTTCACGGATTCAAACTGCGAATAGCCTTTCACCGTACCAGGCGCATTGTTACAGCGCCCTTTCACGCATTTCATGCCGAAAAGATTGTTGTTGCTGCGCGCCAGCTTTGACGTGCCCCAGCCGCTTTCGGCTGCTGCCATGGTCGCAACCATGCTGTTCGGAATGATATCTACACGCTCGAGGAGAGCATTCCACGGCACACGACGCGTGTTACCGTTCCAGCTCAGCTTGTAGCGCTTGGTGATATCTTTCAGGCGCGCGCGTTCGGACGGCGACCAGCGGCTATCGTACTGTTTAGAGATCAGCCAGTTACGATCCGCAGTAATCGCGGCATTTTGACTCGTGATGTAAGGCATTACCGTCCGGAGAAACGCTTTTTTCCTTGGTGTCCCGGAAGGGTATTTTCGCAAATCAGGAAGTGAACTACTCTTTGCACTATTGCGAGAATACTCTTGTTTACTGCTAACCTTACTACTTGTCGTCTTTATTACGTGGGCTTTCTTACTCGTTGTATCCGTGTGCGTCTTCGCAAGCACCTCACCCGAAAATGCCGTGGTGAGTAACATGAGTATCGCAGCCCCATATCGTCGGATGGGAGTCGATATCATTAGGTCTCCTGGTCGGATGTAACCATCCTAACACCTTATTTTTTTCACAAATTTGAGAGCGGAATCTCAAATCATATCAAAAATAGACTTCAAGAGCACGTATAGAAATAGTCCAATTCCGAAACTATGTCACCTGAAACTTGCTCATAAAAAAATCATTCCACAAAAAATGTGTTCACTATCGCAGATAACTGCCTAATTTTGCGCGAGATCACTCATCCTCACGCATCCTCCTGGCAGAAAGCGACAGGGGATGAGTTTTTGCCCAGCCTCAGATGGCACACTGGTCAAAAATACCGCGACAGGAACCAGGAATGAAACGCACCGCACTCGCCTTTCTAATGTTACCCGCACTGGCGCATGCCGACTGGTCATCACCGGGGTTTGACGCCTTTCGCGCCGAAGGCACCGGGGTCTTCACCAGCCAGGCAAAGCTTGCGAAGGGTACGCGTCCTCTGACGCTGAGTTTTGACAAGACGTGCTGGCAGCCTACGGACACGATAAAACTCAACGAGATGCTGTCGCTCAAGCCCTGTGACGGCACACCGCCGCAGTGGCGTCTTTTCCGCGACGGCGAATACCAGATGCGGATTGATACCCGCTCCGGCACGCCCACCCTACTCCTGACGATTCAAAGTGCCGCAGAACAGCCGGTGGCAGACGTCACCCGCCAGTGCCCGAAGTGGGACGGTAAGCCGCTGACGCTGGACGTCAGCCATACCTTCCCGGAAGGCTCCGTCGTTCGCGACTACTACAGTAAACAGACGGCGACGGTGCAGAATGGAAAAATTACCCTGCAGCCAGCCGCCAACGGTAACGGCCTGCTGCTGCTTGAGCGCGCCGAAACCGACAAGCCCGCGCCGTTTAGCTGGCAGAACGCCACCGTCTATTTTGTGCTGACCGACCGTTACGTGAACGGTGATCCGGGCAACGACAACAGCTACGGTCGCCATAAGGACGGCATGCAGGAGATCGGGACGTTCCACGGCGGCGACCTCAAGGGACTCGCCAGCAAGCTCGATTATTTACAGCAGCTGGGGGTCAACGCGCTCTGGATAAGCTCCCCGCTTGAGCAGATCCACGGCTGGGTAGGCGGCGGCACAAAAGGGGATTTCCCTCACTACGCCTATCACGGCTACTACACCCAGGACTGGACGAAGCTCGACGCCAATATGGGAACGGAGGATGACCTGCGCCAGCTTGTCGATGAAGCGCACAAGCGCGGGATCCGCGTTCTGTTCGATATCGTCATGAACCACACGGGCTACGCGACGCTTGCGGACATGCAGGAATATCAGTTTGGTTCCCTGTACCTTCAGGGTGATGAGCTGAAAAAGACGCTGGGGAAACGCTGGACGGACTGGAAGCCGGGCGCGGGCCAAAGCTGGCACAGCTTTAACGACTACATCAACTTTAGCGACAAAGCCGCATGGGAAAAATGGTGGGGCAAGAAATGGATCCGTACCGACATCGGTGATTATGACAACCCTGGCTTTGACGATTTGACGATGTCGCTGGCGTTCCTGCCCGACCTGAAAACGGAATCCACCGTTCCTTCCGGGTTACCCAATTTCTATCAACACAAGTCCGATACCCACGCGAAAGCTATTCCGGGCTATACCCCGCGCGATTATCTGACCCACTGGCTCAGCCAGTGGGTACGTGACTACGGCATCGACGGTTTTCGGGTCGATACCGCGAAACACGTTGAGCTTGCGGCCTGGCAACAGCTGAAAGACCAGGCGAGCCAGGCCCTTGCCGCCTGGAAAGTGGCGAACCCTGACAAAAAACTCGACAACGCGCCTTTCTGGATGACCGGGGAATCCTGGGGCCACGGGGTGATGCAGAGCGATTATTACCGCCACGGTTTTGACGCGATGATTAACTTTGACTATCAGGAGCAGGCGGCAAAAGCGGTGGATTGCCTGGCCGATATGGATCTCACCTGGCAGCAGATGGCGGAGAAGCTGCAAAGCTTCAACGTGCTGAGCTACCTCTCGTCACACGATACGCGCCTGTTCCGTGAAGGGGGTCAGCGCGCGGCGGAACTGCTCCTGCTGGCACCGGGCAGCGTGCAAATCTATTACGGGGATGAGTCCGGGCGCCCGTTCGGGCCGACAGGCTCCGACCCGCTGCAGGGCACCCGCTCGGATATGAACTGGCAGGACGTGACGGGCAAGCAGGCCCTAACCGTCGTCCACTGGCAAACGCTGGGTCAGTTCCGCGCCCGCCATCCGGCGATAGGTGAAGGCAAACAAACCACGCTGTCGCTGAAAGAGGGGTATGGCTTTGTGCGCGAGCACAAGGACGATAAGGTGATGGTGGTATGGGCAGGTAATCAATAGCCCCCTTAAACCGCATGGAGTCGTCTTTTCCCCTCACCCCTTTGGAGAGGGCCGGGGTGAGGGGAAAAGCACCAGAACTATTCACTGCATAAAGCCACTACCGCCAGATAAAACAACAAATCCGACCACATCACCCGATTTGCACCAGCACGGTGCTAGCGTTATGGTTACCCACTTTCAAAATAAGCTCGACAGATCACCTGCTATGACGTTTTCACTTTTCGGCGACAAATTCACCCGCCATTCAGGCATTACTCGCCTGATGGAGGACCTCAACGACGGGCTGCGCACACCGGGCGCAATCATGCTCGGCGGCGGAAACCCGGCTCAAATCCCGGAGATGAATACCTATTTCCAGACGCTGCTCGCTCAGATGCTGGAAAGCGGCAAAGCAACCGATGCGCTTTGCAATTACGACGGCCCGCAGGGTAAAACCGAACTGCTGGCACTCCTCGCCGACATGCTGCGTGATGAGCTTGGCTGGGATATCGACCCACAGAATATTGCACTAACAAACGGCAGCCAGAGCGCGTTTTTCTACTTGTTTAACCTGTTCGCTGGACGTCGCGCCGACGGCACGACCAAAAAGGTGCTGTTCCCGCTGGCTCCGGAGTATATCGGCTACGCCGATTCCGGCCTGGAAGAGGATCTGTTCGTCTCCGCGCGCCCGAATATTGAGCTGCTGCCCGAAGGCCAGTTCAAATATCACGTCGATTTTGAACACCTGCATATTGGCGAAGAGACGGGCATGATCTGCGTATCGCGCCCGACTAACCCAACGGGCAACGTGATCACCGATGACGAGCTGATGAAGCTGGATGCGCTGGCAAATCAGCACGGCATTCCACTGGTGATTGATAACGCCTACGGCGTGCCGTTCCCGGGCATTATCTTCAGCGAAGCACGCCCGCTGTGGAACCCGAACATCGTTCTCTGCATGAGCCTCTCTAAGCTGGGTCTGCCGGGCAGCCGCTGCGGCATTATCATCGCGAACGAGAAAATCATTACCGCCATTACCAACATGAACGGCATTATCAGCCTTTCACCGGGAGGCATTGGCCCGGCGATGATGTGCGAAATGATCAAACGCAAGGACCTGCTGCGTCTGTCGAACGAGGTGATCAAACCTTTCTATTACCAGCGCGTTCAGGAGACGATTGCGACGCTTCGTCGCTATTTGCCGGAAGAACGCTGCCTGATCCACAAACCGGAAGGCGCAATTTTCCTCTGGCTGTGGTTTAAAGATTTACCTATCACCACCGAACTGCTCTACCAGCGCCTGAAAAAGCGCGGCGTATTAATGGTGCCGGGCGACTATTTCTTCCCGGGTCTGGACAAGCCGTGGCCGCATACGCACCAGTGCATGCGCATGAACTACGTGCCCGATCCGGAAAAAATTGAAGCGGGTGTCAAAATCCTCGCCGAAGAAATTGAAAAAGCCTGGCGCGAAGGCAATTGTTAAAAAATAAGGCTCTTCGATTGAAGAGCCTTATTTTTCTGTGATCTAAATCTTATATTAAGGATATATCCTGTAGCGTTACATTTAGCATCCACATTGAGTTTTCTTCGGAATATTCCTGTATTTTACGCCCACTAATTTCCTCCTCGATAATTAAGCAAAAGTTAAAAATACTAACCCTTTGTTATTCTGAAATAACCACTAAAAGCATGGCCAAATACCGCTTAAAGTCACTTTCAGGCATATTTAAAAATAATGCTTATACTCACTAATACGCCGCTCGGCGTTCTTCTGCGTGGAGTATTCATATGCTACCTAATAATGTTAGTCGCATCAGCGCTATCGCTGTTGCGGTACTGCTCGCGTTCTCTCTTTCTGCCTGTAGTGGAAGCGGTGGCGGATCTCATCACTCAACGGCCAAAAATAACCCTGCGACGGGAAGCAGCAGCGGCTCAGGTGATGGAAGCGGCACGACCGCGAGTAATGGCGGTTCGGGCAGCAGCGGATCGGGTACCGGAACGAGTTCGGGCTCGGGTTCTGGTACCGGGACAGGCGCTGGTGGCGGAACGGGTTCTGGATCGGGCTCTGGCTCAGGTTCTGGAACGGGCTCTGGTTCTGGAGGCAACGGCAGCGGAGGAACCGGAACAGGCAACACGGGCGGTGGCGGAACCACTACCGCAGGCGTAAATACCATACTGGGTGATGCCGGGAAAACAGTGACCAGCGTCGGCTCTACGGTGGATGGCCTCGGAAGCCAGCTTCCGACCAATAATCCCGTCACGTCAACCGTTTCAACTACCGTCAGCGGCGTTGGCAGCGCCGTATCCACGGTGGGGACAGGCGTCACGACTGGGGTGGGTAATCCCAGCAACGCGAACGGTGTAGGGACCACGCTTAAAGGCGTAACCACGTCGGTCACCTCCCTTGGCAACACCGTTTCAACGGTAGGCACGGGGCTGGCGAGTTCCACTTCCGGTACCCCGGTCAGCGGCGTAACCGGCCTGACGGGCAGCGTGGTAAACAGTACCGGGCAACTGGTCAGTAACACCGGCACGGGTCTCACCAATGCGGTAAGCAGCCCTGCGGTCACCCAGATAACCACCGATACCACGACCGTGGCTAACAAGACGCTGGGCGGAGTACAAGGCGTCACGCAAAGCGTGGGCACCACAACGGGTCTCGGTACCCCGGTCAACGGTCTGCTGACCCAGGTCGGCAACACCGTCAGCGGCGTGGGGACCAACGTCAGCAACAGTAATAGCGGGCTTAACGGCGTGGGCCAGGTCGTCCAGAACGTCGGTCAGACGGTGACGGATAGCGGCACGCTGGTGAAACCGGCGTCTTCAACAAGCGGAGGAGGTTCAGGATCGCTGACAGCCAATGCCAACGTGGCGGCCACCAATAACAGCCTGGGTGCAACGGTCAATACGACCCTCAATACCCTGACTGCGGGCGTTACGGCCAACGCAGCGACAACATCAGGTCAAAATACGTCAACAGCGAATCCGGTTAACGGACTCACCACCCTCACCACCGGCCTGCTGACGCCAAAACACTAAACGGCTTATTGTCATTCTGCGCCCCTGGTTCAGGGGCGCTTTATACAGCGACACTGACCCCAATCGGGGATGACGAACAGGGATAGCGCGATGAAACACCACTTCCTTTTTTCGCTGACGGGGCTGGTTGTGCTAAGCATGGCCCGCGCCGATACACTGCCCTCTATTATTAACCCTGATAACCCGGCGCAAGCCTCTCGTAACGTTGCCCCAGAGCAGACGGGGGGCGTCTCACAGCCGAAAGTCAAAATAGAAAAACCGCAGTCAACGCTGACCCCTGAAACGCCTATTACCATTAATCACATCCAGTTTATTGGCGGTACGCGTTATCCCTTGCAGGAATTACTTAAGCCCTTCCGGCCTTACGCCGGAAAAACCGTGCCGCTTAAAACGCTCACGGGGTTAGTAAATGATATTACGGCGCGCTATAAGGCCGACGGTTTTCCGCTCTCCTATGCCTGGCTGCCCGATAATAATTTCCAGCAGGGCAATATTAAAATTGTGCTGGTTGAAGGGTATGTCGCTCACAGCGACGTTATCAGTAATAACCCTCACATTGCCGAACGCCTGAAACGGCTGTCCGAAAAAATCATGGCGGAAAAACCGCTGTCGCAGGATACGTTCGATCGCTATAGCCAGCTGATGACGCGTACCCCGAACGTGCCGGTGACGGCTAACGCGCAGCTGCCAACCAATATCTACGGTGCCGCGGCGATGCAGATAACCGGAAACCAACAGCGGAGTTGGGACATCGGCTCCACGATCGATTCCCGTAAAGGGCAAGATTTAATGATGCTGAACGGCACGCTCAGCAACATGACCAGCTACGGCGATCAGCTTGGCGTGGCAACGCTAGTGCCGTTAGATAGCAACACGCGAAAAAATTATGTCGGCCTGAACTGGCAGCAATTTTTAAACGATGAAGGGCTGACGATGCAGCTCAAAGGCAGCTATTACCGTGAAGATCCGCGGGATTATTCTTTCCTGCTCTCTTTACCGAATAATATCAACGTCGACTCGAAGCAAAAAACAACGCAATACAACGGCGGCGTGACGTTTGGTTATCCCCTTCTCCTGACGCAAAAATCACAAATTAACCTGACCAGCGGCTTTGATTATACCGACCGCCAGGATGATTATGCCCTGCAGGCCAGACTGTTGGGCAAAACCTACAAGCTGGACTCGGTCAACCAGCACGCGCGTTATCCGGCGCTGGAAGTAGGCATTAATGGTGCGCATCAGTTCACCACCGCCAGCATCAGCGGCCGACTCAACGTGCGTCAGGGTATTGATGCGATGGGTGCCGATGTCGTCTCAGCCCCTAAACCCGATATTAATTTTACGCTCACCAAAAGCTATCTGGACGCCGCCTGGCTGTTTGCCGACAAGTGGCGGCTCTCAACGTCCTGGGAGGGAGACTGGTCAAATAATACGTTGCCCGAACCCGAACGCGTGAGCTTCGGTGCGCAGCGGTTTGGCCGTGGATACCAGGACAGTGAAGCTAGCGGTGATTACGGCTACGGCGGGCAGGTAGAACTGCGCTATATCCAGATGCGAAAAGAGAGCACCTGGCTTGCCACCATCCAGCCCTACATCCTGGCAGATACCGCGCAAACATGGTTTAACACCTCCGGTTTGCCCCATCAACGGCTCGGGTCAGTGGCGACCGGGGTGATGGTAGGCGATACGCGCCACTATAGCGTCACGGTTGAGGCGGCCAAACCCGTTGGGGATGTTCCGACAGACAGCCGCAACCGGGACTGGCGCTACAGCCTGACCGTTACCTGGAATTTTAATAATCTCCGGTAAAGGCGTTTGCGCGAAGACGGTCAGTGCGGGTCCGTGCACTACGCCTCGCGCACGTTAAAACCCAGCTCTTTTGAGATAGCCTCGGCCGTTTCGCGCAGCGGCTTGAGCAGGTTCTTTTCACCCACCTGCTTCATGCGCGATGTCGATAGCGAAATGGAAATCGCATACGGGACGCGGCCGTGGATATCAAACACCGGCACGGCAATACAGGAGACGCCCAGCTCGTTCTCTTCTTTGTCCATCGCCATGCTGCGATCGCGAATTTCTGCCAGCTCATCGTACATGGCGCTCAGCTCGGTGATGGTGTTACGCGTCAACGGCTGGATCTGTTCCTGATGGCTTTCCCAGTAGCTCGCCACATAATCCTGGTGGCCAAACGCCATGTAGATCTTACCCATTGCAGAGCAGTAAAGCGGCATATGCTGGCCAATATAGGCGCGCGTGCGCAGCATGCCGGTTGTCGGTTCGAGCTTGTAAATCAGGATCGCGTGGTCGTCTTCCCGGCTGGAGAAGTTCACCGTTTCGCCGGTGGCGATATTTAGCGCCTCAAGGTGCGGCGCCGCCACGTGGATGATGTTGAGCGACGACAGCGCCTTCTGCCCGACGGCGATAAATTTGGTGGTCAGGCGATAACTACCCGCCGCGGGTGCTGGCGTCACGTATCCGCATGACTGCAACCCCTGCAACAGCCGGTGCACGGTACTCTTATTCAGCCCCGCCAGTTCCGATAAATGCGCAAGCGGACACCCGTTCGGATAGTTGCTGAGGATCTCAATCAGCATCAGGCCGCGAAACAAGCTCTGGCTGCCTGCTGGCCTCTCTTTTTCTTGCGTCATTTCGCTCTCTTTCATGCTCATTAGATGGCTCCTTTTTATCGCGCCCTGATGGTAGCGCAAAGTGTGGTTCAGTTCACGATCTCAACAGAAAAAACACAACTATATGATTTTAATAGATTTTGAAAAACATGAATGTCGTTGATCTGACAAAATTTGATCGCTATATTTGAAATCAGATTTCGCATAGTGAAATTTAGCGATAAAAAAGCATTCGCACTTGCCCCTAAGAAGAACAGGAGAACAGGGATGAAGGTGACCTTTGAAGAGTTAAAAGCGGCGTTCAATCGGGTTCTGGTCGAGCGCGGCATAAAAGCGGAAACCGCCGACGCCTGCGCAGACATGTTCGCTCGCACCACGGAATCCGGCGTCTATTCACACGGCGTAAACCGCTTCCCGCGCTTTATTCAGCAGCTTGATGCAGGGGATATCCTTCCTGACGCCCAGCCCAAACGGGTGATGACGTTAGGCGCCATCGAGCAGTGGGACGCCCAGCGCGCTATCGGCAACCTGACGGCGAAAAAGATGATGGATCGCGCCACCGAGCTGGCGTCCGACCACGGTATTGGCCTGGTGGCACTGCGTAACGCGAACCACTGGATGCGCGGCGGTAGCTACGGCTGGCAGGCGGCGGAGAAGGGCTACATCGGCATTTGCTGGACCAACTCCATCGCCGTGATGCCCGCATGGGGATCAAAAGAGTGCTGCATCGGCACCAACCCGCTGATCGTGGCCATTCCCTCTAACCCGATCACCATGGTCGACATGTCGATGTCGATGTTCTCCTACGGCATGCTGGAGGTGAATCGCCTGGCCGGGCGCGAGCTGCCGGTAGATGGCGGCTTTGACGACGAGGGTAACCTCACCCGTGAGCCGGGCGCGATCGAGAAAAACCGCCGTATTCTGCCCATGGGCTACTGGAAAGGGTCCGGCTTATCCATCGTCCTCGATATGATCGCCACCCTGCTCTCCAACGGATCGTCCGTCGCGGAAGTGACTCAGGACAACAGCGACGAGTACGGCGTATCGCAGATCTTCATCGCCATCGAGGTGGATCGCCTGATCGACGGCTCAACCCGCGATGCCAAACTGCAGCGCATCATGGACTTCATCACCACGGCCGAACGCGCGGATGAGAATGTTGCCGTCCGCCTGCCGGGGCATGAGTTCACCCGTTTGCTGGAAGAGAACCGCCGCAACGGCATCACGGTTGACGACAGCGTGTGGGCGAAAATCCAGTCTCTGTAAGGAGTGGACCATGATATTCGGACATATTTCCCAGCCAAATCCGTGTCGCCTGCCGCGGGCGATTGAAAAAGCGCTCGATTTTCTGCGCACGACGGATTTCACCACCCTGAAACCAGGCGTGGTGGAAATTGAAGGGCGTAACATTTTTGCACAGGTTCTGGATCTCACCACAAAGGAACCGCACGAGAACCGGCCGGAAGTGCATCGCCGTTATCTGGATATACAGTTCCTGGCCTGGGGCGAAGAGAAAATCGGTATCGCGATTGATACCGGCAATAACGAAATAAGCGAATCTCTGCTGGAACAGCGCGATATTATTTTTTATCACGACAGTGAAAACGAATCGTTTATCGACATGATCCCCGGCAGCTATGCCCTATTTTTCCCGCAGGATGTGCACCGTCCTGCCTGTATTAAAAACAAGGAAACCGCAATTCGTAAAATTGTGGTGAAAGTGGCAATCAGCGAATTAGATTAATTTTCTGATATACCCTAAATACAGGAACGCGAAATGACCAACACCGGTTTTATTATTGGTGCGTACCCCTGCGCACCCTCGTTTCACCAGAAAGGGGAACAAGAAGAACAGGCATTCTGGCGCCAGCTTTCCGACACGCCGGATATCCGGGGGCTGGAACAGCCGTGCCTTGAAAATCTTCATCCCCTTGGCGATGAATGGCTGTTCCGCCATACGCCAGGTGACTGGCAAATTGTGGTCACGGCGGTAATGGAAACCATGCGCCGTCGCGGCATCAACGGCGCGTTTGGCCTGGCGTCCGCGGACGAAGAACAGCGTAAAGCGTGCATTGAATATTACCGCCATCTGCATCAAAAGATTGATGCCGTTAACACCCGTTTTCCCGGGAAAGTGGTCGCTCTGGAAATGCAGGCCGCACCGCAGGCGGGCAATGGCTCGGTCGAACAAGCCACCGACGCGTTTTCCCGCTCCATCCGTGAAATAGCACGCTGGGACTGGAGCTGCGAGCTTGTGCTGGAACACTGCGATGCCATGACCGGCGCCGCACCGCGTAAAGGCTTCCTGCCCTTAGAGCAGGTGCTGGAGGTGGTGAAAGAGACGGATATCAGCGTCTGCATCAACTGGGCGCGGTCGGCCATCGAAGGCCGTAACACCACCCTTCCGCTTGACCATGTTCTGGCCGCGCTTAAGGCCGGGAAACTGGGTGCGCTGATGTTTTCGGGCACGGCTCCCGGCGGGGAGTACGGTGAATGGCAGGATCTGCACGCGCCATTTTCCTCGTTCTGCGCCGACAGTTTACTGTCAACCGAACAGGCAAAAGCACTCTTTACTGCGGCGAGCGCCGCAAGGTTGAAATTCTCCGGTATTAAATTACTGGAAATAAATGCTAATGCTGACGTCAGTCATCGCATCGCCATTTTGCGCGACGGCATTAGCCAAATGAATAAAGCAACGCAATAACAATAATAAAAGTTTATTCCGGTTACCTTAATGAGAGATTAACGATGAATATTTCTACTCAAACTCTACATGCGAATATTCCGCGCCAGCGCTGGCTAAGAATCATTCCTCCTATTCTTATTGCCTGCATTATTTCATATATGGACCGCGTGAATATCGCGTTTGCGATGCCGGGGGGTATGGACGAAGAATTAGGGATTACCGCGACCATGGCAGGCCTCGCGGGCGGGATATTTTTTATCGGCTATCTGTTTCTGCAGGTTCCCGGCGGCAAGATTGCCGTGCACGGCAGCGGCAAGAAATTTATCGGCTGGTCGCTGGTCGCCTGGGCAGCGATCTCGGTGCTCACGGGTCTCGTGACGAATCATTACCAGCTGCTGGTGCTGCGCTTCTTACTCGGCGTAGCGGAAGGCGGAATGCTCCCCGTTGTGCTCACCATGATCAGCAACTGGTTCCCGGATGCCGAGCGCGGTCGCGCCAACGCGATTGTGATCATGTTCGTGCCCATCGCCGGGATCATCACCGCCCCGCTATCGGGCTGGATTATTACCGCACTCGACTGGCGCTGGCTGTTCATTATTGAAGGTCTGATGTCCGTCGTCGTGCTGGTGCTCTGGGCATTCACCGTTTATGACCGTCCACAGGAAGCGCGCTGGATCTCAGAGGCCGAGAAAAACTATCTGGTGAAAACGCTGGCAGCTGAACAGCAGGCCATTGCCGGAAAAGAGGTGAAAAATGCCTCGCTCAGCGCCGTGCTGTCCGACAAAACCATGTGGCAACTGATCGCCCTGAACTTCTTCTACCAGACCGGGATTTACGGCTACACCCTCTGGCTGCCCACCATTCTGAAGGAGCTGACGCACACCAGCATCGGTCAGGTGGGGATGCTCGCCATCCTGCCTTACATCGGCGCCATTGCGGGGATGTTCCTGTTCTCTACGCTTTCTGACCGCACCGGCAAGCGCAAGCTGTTTGTCTCCCTGCCGTTGATCGGCTTTGCGCTCTGCATGTTCCTCTCCGTGGCGCTGAAAGCAAACACCTGGCTGGCCTATGCCGCACTGGTGGGCTGTGGGTTCTTCCTGCAATCCGCCGCGGGCGTGTTCTGGACCATTCCGGCACGACTGTTTAGCGCCGAAATGGCGGGCGGCGCGCGCGGCGTGATCAACGCCCTCGGTAACCTCGGTGGCTTCTGCGGCCCGTATGCGGTTGGGGTGCTGATCACCCTGTACAGCAAAGATGCGGGCGTCTACTGCCTGGCGGTTTCTCTGGCGCTGGCATCGCTGCTGGCCCTGCTGTTACCGGCGAAGTGCGATGCCGGGGCAGAGCCCAACCCCACGGTAAATCCGCACAAGCGTGCGGCCTGATGCCCTCACCTAACCCACTAAACCGAACCGTAGGCCGGGTAAGCGAAGCGCCACCCGGCAATTAAGTGAGACAAAGATGAGTGAAAAAGAGCCCTTCTGGCTGGGTATCGATTGTGGCGGTACTTATCTGAAAGCCGGTTTGTACAACAGCCAGGGCAAAGAAGTATGTATCGAACGCCGCGCCGTTGCCACGCTCAGTCCGCGAGCGGGCTACGCCGAGCGGGATATGCATCATCTGTGGCAGCACTGCCACGCAACCCTCGCCGCGCTGCTTAAGCGTTCAGGCGTAAACGGCAACCAGATCAAAGGGGTCGGTATTTCTGCGCAAGGTAAAGGACTGTTTCTGCTTGATAAACAGGGCCAACCGTTGGGCAACGCCATACTCTCCTCTGACCGCCGGGCGCTGGAGATTGTGCAGCGCTGGCAGCAGGACGGTATCCCCGAAAAGCTTTATCCGCATACGCGCCAGACGCTGTGGACCGGGCACCCGGCCTCGCTTCTGCGCTGGGTCAAAGAGAATGAACCGCAGCGGTACCAGCAGATTGGCTGCGTCATGATGGCGCACGACTATCTGCGCTGGTGTCTGACCGGCGTGAAAGGCTGCGAGGAGAGCAACATCTCCGAGTCCAATCTCTACAACATGAATACCGGGAAATACGATCCCCAGCTTACGCGATGGCTCGGTATCAGCGAAATTGACGACGCTCTGCCGCCGATTGTCGGTTCAGCAGAAATTTGCGGGGAAATCACCGCTCAGGCAGCCACCCTTACCGGTCTCGCGGCGGGTACGCCCGTCGTGGGTGGACTGTTTGACGTGGTTTCCACCGCAGTCTGTGCCGGGCTGCAAGATCCACACACGCTGAACGCCGTGATGGGCACCTGGGCCGTCACCAGCGGGATTGCCAATACGCTTCGCGACAACGAACCCTTCCCGTACGTCTATGGCCGCTACGTGCACCCGCAGCAGTATATCGTTCACGAAGCCAGCCCGACCTCGTCCGGCAACCTTGAGTGGCTCACCGCGCAATGGGGCGACATGTCATTCGATGAGATCAACCGCGCGGTTGGCAGCCTGCCGAAAGCGGAAAGCGATCTGTTCTTCCTGCCGTTCCTCTATGGCAGTAACGCCGGGCTGGAGATGACCAGCGGTTTCTACGGGATGCAGGCGCTACACACCCGCGCGCACCTGCTCCAGGCGGTGTATGAGGGCGTGGTGTTCAGCCACATGACCCACTTCAACCGCATGCTCGAACGCTTTACCCACGTTCATGCCCTGCGCGTGACGGGTGGCCCGGCCCATTCGGACGTGTGGATGCAAATGCTCGCGGACGTCAGCGGGCTGGCGATTGAACTGCCGCAGGTGGAAGAAACCGGCTGTTCCGGCGCGGCGCTGGCCGCCCTCGTCGGCACCGGCGTGTATCCCGATTTCCATGCGGCGCAAAGCGCCCTCCGACACGACATTCGCGTCATTGCACCCGACATGCGCGCCCATGCGGCCTACCAGCATAAATATCACCGCTACCAGTTACTGATCTCAGCACTACAGGGCTACCACGCCCGTGTTAAGGAGTACGACCTATGAGCCGACCATTACTGCAGCTGGCGCTCGACCATACCTCTCTTCAGGCCGCGCAGCGCGACGTCGCAACGCTTGCCGATCACGTCGATATCGTCGAGGCGGGCACCATTTTGTGCCTGACCGAAGGGCTGAACGCCGTGCGGGCCCTGCGCGAGCAGTGCCCGGATAAAATCATCGTTGCGGACTGGAAGGTGGCCGACGCCGGAGAAACGCTGGCAGAACAGGCCTTTGGTGCGGGGGCGAACTGGATGACCATCATCTGCGCCGCGCCGCTGGCGACCGTTGAACGAGGCCACGAGGTGGCCCAGCGCTGCGGAGGAGAAATCCAGATGGAGCTCTTCGGTAACTGGACGCTGGACGATGCTCGCGCATGGCATCGCGTTGGCGTGAAGCAGGCCATTTATCACCGCGGGCGCGACGCGCAGGCGAGCGGCCAGCAGTGGGGTGAGGCGGATCTCGCAAAAATGAAAGCGCTCTCCGACATCGGTTTACAGCTTTCGATTACCGGCGGCATCACCCCCGCCGATCTGCCGCGCTTCAGGCAGATCAACGTTAAAGCCTTTATCGCCGGGCGCGCGCTGGCGGGCGCAGCCAACCCGCCGCAGGTGGCACATGAATTCCATTCACACATTCGCGACATCTGGGGAGCGTAACCATGCGTCAGCATCCGTTAGGGATTTACGAAAAAGCGCTGCCAAAAGATCTCTCCTGGCCGGAACGGCTGGTACTGGCAAAAAGCTGCGGGTTCGATTTTGTCGAGATGTCGGTCGATGAAACCGATGAACGATTATCGCGCCTCGACTGGAGCACCGCGCAGCGCGCCTCGATGGTTGAAGCGATGCTGGAAACGGGGGTGTCTGTCCCGTCCATGTGCCTGTCTGCCCACCGTCGCTTCCCGTTTGGCAGCCGGGATGAAACCGTGCGCGAACGCGCCCGGGAGATCATGACCAAAGCCATCAGGCTGGCGCGTGACTTAGGCATTCGCACCATCCAGCTTGCCGGGTATGACGTCTATTACGAAGAGCATGACGAGGGAACGCAGCGGCGCTTTGCCGAAGGGCTGGCGTGGGCCGTGGAGCAGGCCGCCGCCGCACAGGTGATGCTGGCGGTGGAGATCATGGATACCGCGTTTATGAACTCCATCAGCAAATGGAAGAAGTGGGATGAGATGCTCGCCTCGCCGTGGTTCAGCGTCTACCCGGACGTTGGCAACCTGAGCGCGTGGGGCAACGACGTCACCGCCGAGCTGACGCTGGGCATTGACCGCATTGCGGCGATTCACCTGAAAGATACCCAACCCGTTACCGCGCAAAGCCCCGGACAGTTCCGCGACGTGCCGTTTGGCGAAGGCTGCGTCGATTTTGTCGGCGTCTTTAACACCCTGAATAAGCTGAACTATCGCGGCGCGTTTTTGATTGAAATGTGGACTGAAAAAGCAAAAGAGCCGGTGCTGGAGATTATCCAGGCGCGCCGCTGGATTGAAGCCCGTATGCAGGAAGGAGGCATGACATGTTAGAACAGCTCAAAGCCGAGGTGCTGGCAGCAAACCTGGCGCTGCCCGCCCACCAGCTGGTGACCTTTACCTGGGGCAACGTCAGCGCGGTGGACCGCCAAAGCGGCATGATGGTGATCAAGCCCTCCGGCGTCGAGTACGACGTGATGACCGCGGAGGATATGGTGGTGGTGGATATCGCCACGGGTCAGGTTGTCGAGGGTGATAAAAAGCCCTCTTCCGACACGCCCACCCATCTTGCGCTGTATCGCCGTTATCCGGAGATTGGCGGCATCGTGCATACCCACTCTCGCCACGCCACTATCTGGTCGCAGGCGGGGCTCGACCTACCCGCCTGGGGTACCACGCACGCGGACTATTTCTACGGGGCCATTCCCTGCACGCGCCCGATGACGGCGGCAGAGATTGCAGGAGAATACGAATACCAGACGGGTGAAGTTATCATCAAAACCTTCGAGGAGCGCGACTTAAGCCCGATGCAGATCCCGGCGGTGCTGGTCCACTCCCACGGCCCGTTCGCCTGGGGTAAAGACGCTGCCGATGCGGTTCATAATGCCGTCGTGCTGGAAGAGTGCGCCTATATGGGCCTGTTCTCACGCCAGCTTGCACCGCAGTTACCGGTTATGCAGCAGGAGCTCCTCGACAAGCATTATCTGCGCAAGCACGGAGCGAATGCCTATTATGGCCAGTGATGCTCTTTACAGATCGTAGGCCGGGTAAGGCGCAGCCGCCACCCGGCTTTACCACATCAGAAACGCCAGGTCATGCCGGTCATCAGCGCGAAGCTGTCGTCGCGGTCGATCATTGGGCTGTTCTTCACGTCGTCAGGCAACACGGTGTAGACCGCGCTGGCGTTGAGGTACAGCTTCTCGGTTAGCTGATACTTAGCCGCAAGGCCAACGTATGGCGTCCAGCTGTCACCGGCGGTGTATTGATTCAGTCCTGAGCGGCGGGACTCGCTGCCGGAGACGCCATAGTAGTAGTCGTTATAGCTTTCGTCGCTGTAGAACACGCCAGCAGAAGGCGTCAGGGTCAGGCGTTCCATTCTGATGGGATGGAAGTACGACACCTCACCCACCACGCCGCCGCTTTCATCCATCGCATCGCCTGAAAGGGCCACTTTCAGCGAACCCCAGCTTTCGTGGCGGTAGTACGCGCCGCCGAGGAATGCGGACGCCTTACGTTCATCGAGCTTCTTCATCTGATGGTCGTCGTTGTCATCAGGATCGAAATGCAGCGGCATCCAGGAGGCGGTCAGGCTGAGCTCATTGTTTGGATCTTTCCACAAAATCCATCCGCCCGTGGTCTGGCGAACATAGAAACGATCGCCTTCATAGCTAATTAACGGTACAGCGGTTGTATTTTTGTTATAGCCCTTGTAAGGAGACTCATTAAATACAGCCCCCGCTCCAAGTGAAAATTCACCGGCCATAGCAGACGTTGATGCAATTAACGTGGCCGCGATGAGTAAATTGTATTTAATAGTCATTCCATGTAATCCATTTAAATGCCAAACAAGCGAGGCGCATAATAATGGTTACAAAATTGCCAATGCAACGCTGCGGTTTATATAATATTATATATAAAATCATATAGATGGGTGTGCATGATGAACAAATTACAGCTAAAACCTCGTGAATTAAAAATAATCTCCGTCATCGCCGCCACCCACAGCATTGGTGATGCCGCCGCCCTGCTGGGCATGGCGCAGGCCAACGTCAGTAAATATCTCTCTGATTTTGAAACGCGGGTTGGGCTCAAGGTTTTTGAGCGCACCACCCGCCAGCTCTCCCTGACCCAGTTTGGTGAAGCATTACTCCCCTACGTGAATGCCACGCTGGATAAGAACAGCCAGCTGGTTAATTTCATTGCAGATTATAAGCATGAAAAGCGCGGAAAAGTGACGATCTATGCCCCGACGGGTATCGTCACCTACCTCGCGCGACACGTGATCCACCAGATAGAAGACATCGGCGATATCCGCATCTCCCTGAAAACCTACAACCTCGATCGGAATGAATTTTCGGAAGGCGTTTCCTTTCCGGATGACTGCGATATTTTAATTACCTATGCACAGCCAAAAGATGAAAATCTGGTTGCCAGCGTTCTGACAAAATATTCCGTCACGGCCTTCGCAACCGCAGAGTATTTAAATAACCATCCCTTAACCGGACCTGAAGATTTAATTCATCACTCCTGTATTCTCATTGACTCCATGCTGGTCGATGATGCCAACATCTGGCGTTTTCGCGTGCATGGCAGTGATGAGGTGCATGATTACCGGGTGACCGGTAATTATATTTGTGACAATACGCAGACGGCCCTGGAACTGGCGAGAAATAATCTTGGGATTGTTTTTGCGCCAAAAGAGAGTCTGAAAAAAGAATTAACGCACGGGATGCTGGTCCCCTGCTTCCCGCACCAGGAAGAGTGGTGGCTCGATCTGACGGCCATTTTCCGCAAACGCGACTACCAGCCCTGGCGTGTGCAGTACGTTCTGGATGGAGTTCTGAACTGCCTGCGCCAGCAAATTGCTCAGGCCGCCCATGGACGGCCTGAGCTGGGCGATTAGAACAGCCCCAGCGGTTTATCGGAGTAGCTCACCAGCAAACATTTCGTCTGCTGGTAATGTTCCAGCATCATCTTGTGGGTTTCACGCCCAATGCCCGACTGCTTATAACCGCCAAATGCGGCGTGCGCCGGATAGGCGTGGTAGCAGTTGGTCCAGACGCGCCCGGCCTGAATGCCTCGGCCCATTTTATAGGCCAGATTACCGTTGCGGCTCCAGACGCCAGCCCCCAGGCCATACGGCGTGTCGTTGGCAATCTCCAGCGCTTCTTCCATCGTTTTGAAGGTGGTCACCGCCAGCACCGGTCCGAAAATTTCCTCCTGGAAGACGCGCATGTTGTTCTGACCAAACAGGATCGTCGGCTCAAGGTAATAGCCCTCCTGCAAATCCCCGCCGAGCACCTTACGGCGACCGCCGGTGAGAATATCCGCCCCTTCTTTTTTACCGATATCGATGTAGTTGAGGATAGTTTCCAGCTGCCCATGCGAGACCTGCGCCCCCATCTGCGTCACGTTATCGAGCGGGTTACCGCTGCGGATAGACTCAACTCGGCGAATAGCCCGCTCCATAAAGCGCTCATAGATAGACTCCTGCACCAGCGCGCGGCTTGGGCAGGTACAGACTTCGCCCTGGTTAAACGCAAACAGCGCAAACCCTTCCAGAGCCTTATCGAAGAAGGCATCTTCTTCCTCCATCACGTCCGCGAAGAAGATGTTCGGGGATTTCCCGCCCAGCTCCAGCGTCACCGGGATGATGTTCTGCGTGGCGTACTGCATGATCTGCTGGCCCACCTCCGTCGACCCGGTAAACGCCACTTTGGCGATCCGTTTTGAGGTCGCCAGATATTCCCCTATCTCGCCGCCCGCACCGTTCACCACGTTAATCACGCCCGGCGGCAGGAGATCGCCCACGATTTCCATCAGCAGCAGCACCGAGAGCGGGGTCAGACGCGCCGGTTTGAGCACAATACAGTTTCCGGCTGCCAGCGCGGGGGCCATTTTCCAGCTCGCCATCAGCAGCGGGAAGTTCCACGGAATAATTTGCCCCACCACGCCCAGCGGTTCGTGGAAGTGGTACGCCACCGTGTCGCTGTCGACCTCGCTGATCCCCCCCTCCTGAGCGCGAATACAGGAGGCAAAATAGCGGAAGTGGTCGATGGCCAGCGGCACGTCAGCCGCCATTGTTTCCCGGATCGGCTTGCCGTTGTCCCAGGTTTCCGCCGTCGCCAGCAGCTCCAGATTCTGCTCCATCCGGTCGGCGATTTTGAACAGAATAGCCGCGCGATCCTGCACGGAGGTTTGAGCCCATTTCTCTTTCGCTTTGTGCGCCGCATCCAGCGCCAGGTCGATATCGCGCTTGCCGGAGCTGGCAATCTCGCACAGCGGCTGGCCGGTCACCGGGGTCAGATTGGAATAGTATTCGCCGTCGACGGGAGCGACCCAGGTGCCGCCAATAAAGTTGTCATAACGGGGCTTCAGCTTGAGGGGAAAACCATACTCGCCGGGCTGGATACGCGATGAGGGAGGATTGTTTGTCATGACCGTCTCCTTGCTGTTGGTGTACAACAAGGGTAGTTCCGGCTGGCGATTTTCTCGCCAACCGGTAACGGTGTTTACGACGGGGGTCACGGAGTTTCAGGAAATAATAACGAATCTCGCAGAAGATGGTCGTTACCGCGGCGGCGGGTAAAGCCGATGCGGTTGAAGTACTCCAGGATCTGAATCGCCAGCTTGCGGCCGACGTTCAGCCGGTCGCGGAAATCGGCGGCGCAGGTTGAGCCACGCGCCTGATCCAGCTCGCGGATCAGGTTAGCAAACGCCACGATCCGATCGTTACGGTAATAACGATCTTTCACGATCGCGACTATCAGCCCCTGCTGCGCCGCGTGCCGCAATACCTGACGCATCATCTGCTCGTCGGTGTTTGTTTCCCGGGCCAGGTCGCGAACCCACCACGGCTCATCGCCAAACAGCGGGGCCGCTTTTTGCCATATTGCCTCTTGCTCTGCGGTGAAACCGGCTTTGTGCTCCGGCAGGTGCAGCCAGCCGTGGTGGCTTTTTATCACCCCGCTTTCACGCATGTTTTCGATCAGCAGCAGCACCAGCGCGTCGTCTTCCATCGGCAGCGCCATGCGGCGCAGGCGCTCGCGGCCCGGACCAGGCTCGTCCTGATGCTGTTCATGATACGTCGCCAGCGTGTTCAGAATCTTACGCTGCCAGCGTGCGGCAACCGGGGCGTTCAGCAGGCTGTTACCGGCCTGAATAAAGCCCGGCTCTTGTGTCAGCTGCCGTAAGCCTTCCCCGCTCAGCTGGCGTGCCCAGGCAAAATCACTCAGGTTTACCGCGCCGCGATCGAGATGCACCCGCAGCGCGGCGCTATCATCCGGCGCCTGTGCCAGCGCGGAAAGCCACTGCAGATATTCCGGCTTACGCTTGCCGCGTCGCGGTGGATTCAGCGCGACCACCCGCGCCCCGGCCAGCGTTTCCCGCGCGGAGATATCCCGCAGGACCAGACGATCGTTGTCTGCCAGCCAGAGCGGGGAATCGAATACCAGTTCGGCAAGGTCGTTTTCCAGCAGCGACACGCGCCCGGTGATATGGCTGGCCGCGTGGTGAATATGCAGCGGCTGCCATTGGGTCAGGGGCGCGCTGGCCTGCAGGGAGACAATGACGCGTTCAGACGGTTCAGGCGGGGCATCGGCCAGCAGCCAGTCGCCGCGGTTAAGCTGCTCTTTTTCCGCATCCCCGGCGATGTTCAGTGCGATCCGCTGCCCGGCATGAGCGCGCTCTGCGGGCTGGTTTTGCGCATGTAAGCCGCGCACGCGCATCGGCTTGTTCACCCCCGTCAGCCACAGGCTATCCCCCACCTTCACTTCGCCGCTCAAGGCGGTACCGGTGACCACCAGACCCGCGCCTTTGACGGTAAATGCGCGGTCAATCGCCAGCCGGAAGCGGTGATGGCTGGCATGCTCGCACGGTGAAAGTTGCTGCAAGTGGTGGCGAAGTTCGTCGATACCGCGGCCCTCCGTCGCCACGGTGACAAATAGCGGTGCGTCGACAAAGCCATACTCGCCCAGGGTCGCCTGTACTGCTTCGCGCACCTCGCTGATTCTGGCGTCATCCACGCGATCGGCTTTGGTCAGCGCCACGGTCAGCTGCGGGCTGCCGGTAAGCTGCAGGATCGCCAGATGCTCGCGGGTTTGCGCCATCACGCCGTCATCGCAGGCCACCACCAGCAGGGCATGATCGATGCCGCCCACGCCCGCCAGCATGTTGGACAGAAACTTTTCATGTCCCGGAACGTCGATAAAACCCAGCACGCGGCCATCGGGCTGGGGCCAGTAGGCATAGCCCAGATCGATGGTCATGCCGCGCTTTTTCTCTTCCGGCAGGCGGTCGGCGTTTATTCCGGTGATGGCCTGCAGCAACGTGGTTTTTCCGTGGTCGACATGACCGGCGGTGGCAATAATCATTTCAACATCATCTCCAGAAATCGCGCTTCATCTTCAAGGCAGCGCAGATCCAGCCACATTCGGCCATCGTAAATCCGCCCGATAACCGGCGTCGGCAGGCCGCGCCAGCGCAACGACAGGGCTTCCAGGTGGCTGCCGCGCCCGTCGCGCGGGGTAAAGGTGAGCGCTTCGCTCGGCAGCCTGTCTACCGGCAGCGAACCGCTGCCAATCTGCGACTGGCAAGGCTCAATGCGGACGTCAAAGTCGGGGTAGTGCGGGGCGATGCGCGACAGAAGTAATTCGGCCTGGGCGCGAATCGAGGCGGCATCGCGGGTTAACAGGCGCAGCGTGGGCAGGCGGTCGGCCAGCTTCTCCGGATGGAGATAGAGCCGCAGCGTTGCGTCCAGCGCGGCAAGGGTCATTTTATCGGCACGCAGGGCGCGCTTGAGCGGATGCTGCTGCAGCTTCGCAATCAGCTCGCGCTTGCCGACGATAATCCCGGCCTGCGGCCCGCCCAGCAGCTTGTCGCCGGAGAAGCTGACCAGGCTAACGCCCGCGGCAATCATCTCCTGCGGCATAGGTTCTTTTGGCAGGCCGTACCGGCTCAGATCGACCAGCGAACCGCTGCCGAGATCGGCAATCACCGGAATATTGAGCTCGCGCCCCATCGCCGCCAGCTCGGCCTCTTCAACCGTTTTGGTAAAGCCTTCAATCTGGTAATTGCTGGTGTGGACCTTCATCAGCAGGGCGGTGTTTTCGTTCACCGCCGCGCGATAATCTTTCGCGTGGGTACGGTTGGTGGTGCCCACCTCATGCAGCGTACAGCCCGCCTGGCGCATCACGTCCGGGATGCGAAACGCCCCGCCAATCTCCACCAGCTCGCCACGAGAAACCACCACCTCTTTGCCGCTGGCGGTGGCCGCCAGCATCAGCAGCACCGCCGCAGCGTTGTTATTCACGATGCAGGCATCTTCCGCGCCGGTCAGCCGGCACAGGAGGTCCGCCAGGGCGCGATCGCGATGCCCGCGCCCGGCACCGTCCAGATCGTACTCCAGCGTGACCGGCGCACGCATCGCCTGCGCGACCGCAGCAACCGCCTCTTCCGCCTGCTGCGCGCGGCCCAGATTGGTATGCAGCACGGTACCGGTCAGGTTAATCACCGGGCGTAACGCGCTTTGCGCTTTCTCGTCCAGCCTGTGCTCCACTTCCTGCTCCCACGCGGTACACCAGTCGGGTAAGGCGTTTTCGGCCTGAATCGCGCGGCGGGCTTCGTCCTGAAGCAGGCGTAACATCGCAACCGTCGCGGTATGGCCGAAACGCTCAACAACAGCATGAATGCGGGGCTCGCGAAGAAGACGGTCGGTAGCGGGGATCTGGCTGTACAGCGAATGATGAGTAGTCATGAAAGCGCCTGGCGAGTAAATATCTTCCCCCCTCCCGACGGGAGAGGGAGTTAACATGTGGAGGGATTGTACCGCCTCCGATGCCGAAGTGTTATATACCCTAAATAATTCAAGTTGCATGAAGGCGGCGACGCAGTGAATCCCCAGGAGCGTACATGAGTACGTGACTGGGGTGAACGAGGAAAGCCAACGCACATGCAGCTTGAAGTATGACGGGTATAACCCGCGTCAAGCCTTTGGCGGTTCAGTACGGGCAAAGCTCTCGCGGCTAAAGAGCGTATCAGCAAGCTTCACCAGCAGCGGACGGTCGACGCACCAGCCCGGGGACACGCGGCGGAAGTTGAGATAGCCGATGGCGCAGGCGATGGCGATGGTCGCCAGGTTCAGGCTGTCGGTCTCGATTTTCCCCTCCTGGATAAGCTGTTCGCACCTGTCCAGGCTGCGGCTGATTTTTTCCCGCTGGCGTAACAGTTCCGTTTCCGACTGCTGGGCGGCGGGCCTGGCCTGCTCGCGAACGGAGGTCAGTGCCGCATCCATAATGCCGTCGGCCAGCGCTTCAATTTGCTTCATCGCCAGCGCTGCTTTTGGGTCAGCAGGCAGCATGGCCGGGGCCACGCCCAGCAGCTCGATATACTCCGCAATAATCGGGGAGTCGAACCAGTATTCCCCCTCGTCCGTCACCAGCGCCGGAACTTTCCCCAGCGGGTTGTACTGCGCGACGCCGTTTTCGGCGTTGTAGGGCTGTTCGTTGATGAATTCAAATTCAATCCCTTTCTCCAGCAGGAGAATCGAGATTTTTCGCACGAAGGGACTGGTGTAGCTACCGATAAGTTTCATTGCCTGATCCTTGATGCCGGAAAAAAGTCAGTATGGATCAAGCGATGAAAAAAGGGCAGATATGCGCGTCGCATTCCTGCCCGGGGAAGAATCAGTGATCGAGGTAGAGGTAGTGCATCCAGCTGGTCATCCGCAGCAGCACTTTACGCATCACCGAGACGTGGGCGAAATGGTCCGAATAAACCGCCACCTGGGCATAGATGCCGTCCGGCAGGGCATCGACGTCGGCGTTGGGTTCCAGCTCAATCAGCGCCTGAACGCCATCCGTACCCGGCGTGACGGTCAATGCCTGCAACGCCCCCTGCGCCTGATACGACCCGCCAGGCACCACCGGCAGAACGCTGGTGAGCTTACCGGAGAACACCTGGCCCGGCAGCGCGTTAAACACCACTTCCGCCTCATCGCCCGGCTTCAGACGCAGCAGCGAGTTCTGACGGAACTGGGCCACGATCTGGCGCTTCTGTTCCGGAATAAAAACCATCATCGGACGCAGCGGCAGCGCGGCGGCATAGGTTCCCGGACGAATCAGCACCTGAGTGATATAGCCATTGCTCGGCGCGCGCACCACGGTCTGATCCAGATTGTATTTGGCTTCGGCAAGCTGGGCGCGTAAGGAGGCAATCTGCGACTGTTCGCCGTTCACCATGCTGTCCAGCTGGCTTTGAATCTGCGTCTGTTCAGCCACGGAGCCTTTTACCAGCGCATCCTGTGCCAGATAGTTCTGCCGCGCGTTGTCGATATCGCTTTCAGAGAACGGATTCACCTTTGCCTGGCTGCCCTTCAGGTAGCGCTGATAATCTTTGTACAGGCGGTCACGCTCCGCGGAGACGCGGGTGGTATTGGCGACGGCTTCTGCAAGCTGCGCTTTCAGACCGTCAATGTTATGCGTCGCGGTCACCAGGTCGGCCTGCAGTCTGTCGACACGCGCCTGGTAGCGGCCCGGATCCAGCTTAAATAACACCTCGCCTTTTTTAATAAGCTGGTTATTTTTATCGGTTACTTCACTGACGACTCCGGTCACCTGCGGCGTAATCGGAATAGAAATAACCGCTTTTTGCGCCGTAAAGGTATACGGGTGGTTATAGTTCATGAGCAGAATCAGTCCGGCAACAATAAATACCCCACCTAATGTTGCGGTGGCAAGCGTCCACTGGTTAACCGGAATACGAAATATTTTAAAGATGGCCCAGGCAAATGCCACGTAGGTCAAAATAATCAACAGATCCACGATCAGCGCTCCAGCGTATTCTTATCAGCTGCGGGCTTTACCGCGGCCAGCTTTTGTTCGAGTTCCGCCACGCGTTTGGCAAGCGCATCCATGCCCGGGACCTCATCCGGCTTTGTGATGTGGTTCTGCATACCCCAGCCGCGATCTTCGCGGTACAGCGTGGCCCAGATCCACAGGAACGGCCAGATGGCATGGAGCGTAAACAGGCTAATCCAGCCTGCCGTATGAATGGCATCGGCATGCGGGTGGTTACGCTTTTTGGCCATATTATAAGGGATGTCATGGATAGCGATGATTCCGTAAAAAAGAACCAGAAATACAAAAATCAATACGCCCAGCGCAAAATAGTTGAGAAACATATTCTCCTCACTTAAACAACGTCAACTCATTAAATTAATAGAATGGTACGCAACCTAATTAATTTATATAAACACAGGGTTGTGCTTACTATTTCAGAGCCGGGGAGTATCGGTTTTTATAATATCTCCACGCAAGTTTATAAGCGTGTCAAAATATAACCTGAATAATAAAAGAGGTAACCTTACAATATGAGCGTAATCCAGCTTTTTTCTTTTTGCCATACGACATTCGTGACCCTTTTTTTTAGCTTTTTGTGTGGCATCCATTCGAACCCACGATCGCAAATCAGAGTTTGCTGGCGATCGCAGCCGGAGAAATCTGCATAAAAATATTTTGTGAAATCAGTCACAATCTTGAAACAAACACACCAAACAAAAACGTGACAACAATCACACAAACTCGTGACTTTTGCCTTTTTCCTCGCCATCGTATTTTTTTTGCCCACCAATTTTGTGACCAAGATCACTTCATTGATATCCACACCCCCTATCTTTACGTGACGTACATCACACAAATTTCCGCTGTCTGGACAGTTGAACGATTCAGTGCCAGATTTCACAGCATCAG
Organism: Enterobacter sp. PP-008-ECC_S150; assembly: GCF_045257065.1. Classification (NCBI taxonomy): domain Bacteria; kingdom Pseudomonadati; phylum Pseudomonadota; class Gammaproteobacteria; order Enterobacterales; family Enterobacteriaceae; genus Enterobacter; species Enterobacter sp. PP-008-ECC_S150. The sequence goes on from NZ_JBJHHG010000017.1 coordinate 72,781, forward strand.
AACAGGGTCCGGCTACCTCTGCCGCCTCATTAACAATAAACCTCGGGCCGCAAGCCTAAGCGTAAACAGAAGAAGGGGTGTTTTATGTCATCCGATTTCAAGATCAAAGTTCAAAGCTTTGGTCGTTTCCTCAGCAACATGGTGATGCCAAATATCGGCGCGTTTATCGCGTGGGGTATTATCACCGCATTGTTCATTCCGACAGGGTGGTTGCCTAACGAAACGCTGGCGAAACTTGTTGGCCCTATGATTACTTACCTCCTGCCGCTGCTCATCGGTTTCACCGGTGGTCGTCTGGTAGGCGGTGACCGTGGTGGCGTCGTGGGTGCCATCACCACAATGGGCGTGATTGTCGGTGCAGATATGCCGATGTTCCTCGGTGCCATGATTGCCGGTCCTCTGGGCGGCTGGGCGATTAAAAAATTCGACGTCTGGGTTGATGGTAAGATCAAATCCGGCTTCGAAATGCTGGTGAACAACTTCTCTGCGGGCATCATTGGGATGATCCTCGCGATTCTTGCGTTCCTCGGCATTGGTCCTGCGGTTGAAGTGCTGTCCAAAATTCTGGCGGCGGGCGTTAACTTCATGGTGGCGCACGACATGCTGCCGCTGGCGTCTATCTTCGTTGAACCGGCGAAAATCCTGTTCCTTAACAACGCCATCAACCACGGTATCTTCTCGCCGCTGGGCATCCAGCAGTCGCACGATCTCGGCAAGTCCATCTTCTTCCTGATTGAAGCCAACCCGGGTCCGGGTATGGGCGTCCTGCTGGCGTATATGTTCTTTGGTCGCGGCAGCGCGAAACAGTCTGCTGGCGGTGCGGCGATCATCCACTTCCTGGGCGGTATCCACGAAATTTACTTCCCGTACGTGCTGATGAACCCGCGTCTGATCCTGGCCGTTATCCTCGGCGGCATGACCGGCGTGTTCACCCTGAGCGTGCTGGGCGGCGGCCTGGTTTCCCCTGCTTCTCCGGGTTCTATCCTGGCGGTGCTGGCGATGACGCCAAAAGGGGCGTACTTCGCGAACATCGCGGCGATCTGTGCAGCCATGGCGGTCTCCTTCGTGGTCTCTTCTATTCTGCTGAAAACCAGCAAAGTAAAAGAAGATGACGATATCGAAGCGGCAACCCGCCGTATGCACGACATGAAAGCCGAGTCCAAGGGCGCAACCCCGCTGGCGGCGGGTGAAGTGTCTAACGACCTGAGCCACGTGCGTAAAATCATCGTTGCCTGCGACGCCGGTATGGGTTCCAGCGCAATGGGTGCCGGCGTGCTGCGCAAGAAAGTGCAGGATGCGGGCCTGACCAACATCTCCGTCACCAACAGCGCCATTAACAGCCTGCCGCCGGACGTTGACCTGGTCATTACGCACCGCGACCTGACCGAGCGCGCCATGCGCCAGGTGCCGCAGGCACAGCACATTTCGCTGACCAACTTCCTCGACAGCGGTCTGTACAGCAGCCTGACCGAACGTCTGGTTGCCGCACAGCGTCACGAAGAAAACGAAGTGAAGGTGCGCTCCAGCCTGCAGGATAGCTTTGACGAGAGCAATGCCCACCTGTTCAAACTGGGTGCGGAAAACATCTTCCTCGGTCGTACCGCGGCTACCAAAGAAGAGGCGATTCGCTTTGCCGGTGAGCAGCTGGTAAAAGGCGGCTACGTTCAGCCTGAATACGTCGACGCGATGCTGGAACGCGAAAAACTGACGCCAACCTACCTGGGCGAATCCATCGCGGTGCCGCACGGTACGGTTGAAGCGAAAGATCGCGTCCTGAAAACCGGCGTCGTATTCTGTCAGTATCCGCAGGGCGTGCGCTTCGGTGAAGAAGAAGACGACATCGCCCGCCTGGTGATTGGTATCGCCGCTCGCAATAACGAGCACATTCAGGTGATTACCAGCCTGACCAACGCGCTGGATGACGAAACGGTGATTGAGCGTCTGGCCAACACCACCAGCGTGGAAGAAGTGCTGGCGCTGTTGAACAAGTAAGTCCGTTCTCTTCCCTCTCCCCTTCGGGGAGAGGGTTAGGGTGAGGGGGAGAAAGCTCCTCACCCCAGCCCTCTCGGGTAAAAACATTGATGAAGGTTAACACTATGAAAGCATTACATTTTGGCGCAGGTAACATTGGTCGTGGCTTTATCGGCAAACTGCTGGCAGACGCGGGCATTACGCTGACGTTCGCCGATGTGAATCAGGTTGTCCTGGATGCCCTGAATGCGCGTCATAGCTATCAGGTTCACGTGGTGGGCGAAAACGAGCAGGTTGAGACGGTATCCGGCGTCAACGCGGTCAGCAGCATCGGCGACGACGTGATTGACCTGATCGCCAGCGTCGATCTGGTCACCACCGCCGTGGGCCCGGTTGTGCTTGAGCGCATCGCCCCTGCGGTCGCGAAAGGACTGGCAAAACGTAAGGCGCAGGGTATTGAAACGCCGCTGAACATCATCGCCTGTGAAAACATGGTGCGCGGCACCACGCAGCTGAAAGGCCACGTTCTCAACGCGGTAGCAGACGAAGACAAAGCCTGGGTTGAAGCGCACGTCGGGTTTGTGGATTCCGCTGTCGATCGCATCGTGCCGCCTTCAGAATCCGCCACCAACGACCCGCTGGAAGTGACCGTGGAAACCTTCAGCGAGTGGATCGTCGATAAAACCCAGTTTAAGGGCGCGCTGCCGACCATTCCGGGCATGGAATTAACCGATAACCTGATGGCATTTGTCGAACGCAAACTCTTCACGCTGAACACCGGGCATGCTATAACCGCGTACCTCGGAAAATTGGCCGGTCATCAGACCATTCGTGACGCGATCCTCGATGAGAAGATCCGCGCGGTGGTAAAAGGGGCAATGGAAGAGAGCGGCGCGGTGCTGATCAAACGCTACGGTTTTGATGCGGATAAACACGCAGCATACATCCAGAAAATTCTCGGTCGCTTTGAAAACCCGTATCTGAAAGATGACGTTGAGCGCGTGGGCCGTCAGCCGCTGCGTAAGCTGAGCGCGGGCGACCGTCTGATTAAGCCGCTGCTCGGCACGCTGGAATACGGCCTGCCGCACGTTAACCTGGTGAAAGGCATTGCCGCTGCCATGCACTACCGCAGCGAGCAGGACCCGCAGGCGATTGAGCTGGCTCAGCTGATTGATACCAAAGGCGCGCAGGCTGCGCTGGCACAGATTTCCGGTCTGGACGCCAACAGCGACGTGGTTGTGGAGGCGGTTAACGCATACAACGCAACCAAATGATGCACAGTGCGGCGCAGGTTAACCTGCGCCCAGATTATAGATTGTCAGATATGCAGGCAATAATGGAACAAACCCAGGCCTTTGAAAATCGTGTGCTTGAGCGTCTGAATGCTGGCAAAACCGTACGAAGTTTCCTGATAGCCGCCGTCGAGCTGTTAACCGAGGCGGTGAATATCCTGGTGCTTCAGGTGTTTCGCAAAGACGACTACGCGGTAAAATATGCTGTAGAACCGTTACTGGACGGCGACGGACCGCTGGGCGATTTATCCGTGCGTCTGAAGCTGATTTATGGTCTTGGCGTGCTGAACCGACAAGATTATGAAGATGCGGAGCTGTTAATGGCGCTGCGCGAAGAGCTCAACCATGACGGTAACGAGTACACGTTTACCGACGATGAGATCCTCGGGCCGTTCGGCGAGCTGCACTGCGTTACCGCGCTGCCCCCTGCTCCCCATTTTGATAACAGCGATCCTGAGCTCTATGCGATGCAAAAGCTGCGTTATCAACAGGTTGTCCGTTCCACGATGGTACTCTCCCTGACTGAGCTGATTTCCCGAATCAGCTTAAAAAAAGCGTTTCAGAAGTAAGCCTGCTCACATTGGTGTATCCTTCCCTGTAAATTCCCCGTTTTCAGAGTTATTTGTCATGAAAGAAGTCGAAAAGAACGAAATTAAACGCCTGAGCGACCGTCTGGATCTGATCCGCCACCAGATGGCAGGCCTGTTGCTGGTCGATTCCGCCGAAAAGTACGCCGAGCTGGAAAAAGAAGCCGCCACGCTGGAAACCGAAATCGAGCGTCTGCGCGAGGTGAAAGGCCAGAAGCTGAGTAAAGAAGCACAGAAGCTGATGGGCATGCCGCACCGCCGTGCGATCACCAAAAAAGAGCAGGCCGACATGGGCAAGCTGAAGAAAAGCGTCCGTGGCCTGGTGGTGGTACACCCGATGACCGAGCTTGGCCGCGAAATGGGCCTGAAAGAGATGACGGGCTTTTGTAAGACGGCGTTCTGATTTCATGCCGGGTGGCGCTGCGCTTACCCGGCCTACTCTGTTCCCCCCTTCACGTTAATTGGTCCAACCAATAACGCAATCAATCCTCCCTCGGTTCACAATTCCATTATTTTCGCTCACAAAACCATTGCTAGCTCATAACATCTGGTTAACCATTTATTGTCATTAACCCTACAACACAACATTGGCAGGACCACTTTTACACAGCGTGTGACGCAGAGTTGAGCGGAGACTCACCCGCAGCACAGGCTGTCTGGTCCCCAGGAGACCTGCATGAGCCTCTGGCAACAAAACTACGACCCGGCCGGCAATATCTGGCTGTCGAGCCTGATCGCATCGCTTCCGATCCTGTTCTTCTTCTTTGCGCTGATTAAGCTGAAGCTGAAGGGCTACCTTGCCGCGACCTATACCGTTGCTATCGCCCTGATGGTAGCGCTGTTCTTCTACAAAATGCCGGTCGATCGCGCGCTGGCCTCCGTCGTCTACGGTTTCTTCTACGGCCTGTGGCCGATTGCGTGGATCATCATCGCGGCGGTCTTTGTCTATAAAATCTCGGTGAAAACCGGGCAGTTCGACATCATCCGCTCGTCGATTCTCTCCATCACGCCGGACCAGCGCCTGCAGATGCTGATTGTCGGCTTCTCCTTCGGGGCGTTTCTGGAAGGGGCGGCAGGCTTTGGCGCACCGGTGGCGATCACCGCCGCGCTGCTGGTGGGGCTCGGCTTTAACCCACTGTATGCCGCGGGCCTGTGCCTGATTGTGAACACCGCCCCGGTGGCGTTTGGCGCGATGGGTATCCCAATTCTGGTGGCCGGACAGGTTACCGGGCTGGACAGCTTTGAGATCGGCCAGATGGTGGGCCGCCAGCTGCCCTTCCTGACCATTATCGTCCTGTTCTGGATCATGGCGATTATGGACGGCTGGCGCGGCGTGAAGGAGACCTGGCCTGCGGTAATGGTGGCAGGCGGTTCGTTCGCGATTGCCCAGTATCTCAGCTCGAACTTCCTTGGCCCGGAACTGCCGGACATTATCTCTTCGCTGGTCTCTCTGGTCTGTCTGACGCTGTTCCTGAAGCGCTGGCAGCCGGTACGTATTTTCCGCTTCGCCGACATGGGCGCCTCGCAGGTCGATCAAACCCTGGCGCGCACGGGCTATACCGCTGGGCAGGTGATCCGCGCCTGGTCGCCGTTCCTGTTCCTGACCGCAACGGTCACCCTGTGGAGCATCCCGCCGTTTAAGGCCCTGTTCGCACCGGGCGGCGCGCTGTACGACATGGTGATTAATATTTCCGTGCCGTTCCTCGACAAGATGGTCGCCCGCATGCCGCCGGTGGTGCACGCCGCCACTCCGTATGCTGCAGTCTATAAATTCGACTGGTTCTCCGCCACCGGGACCGCCATCCTGTTTGCCGCGATCCTTTCCGTAGTGTGGCTGCGCATGAAGCCTGCCGCCGCGGTGCAGACCTTTGCGGCGACCGTTAAAGAGCTGATGCTGCCGATTTACTCCATCGGCATGGTGCTGGCGTTCGCGTTTATCTCCAACTACTCCGGCCTGTCATCGACGCTGGCACTGGCGCTGGCGCATACCAGCCACGCCTTCACCTTCTTCTCGCCGTTCCTCGGCTGGCTGGGGGTGTTCCTGACGGGGTCAGATACCTCGTCTAACGCCCTGTTTGCCGCGCTGCAGGCCACGGCGGCCCAGCAGATTGGCGTGTCGGACGTCCTGCTGGTGGCCGCAAACACCACCGGCGGCGTGACCGGAAAAATGATCTCTCCGCAATCCATCGCCATTGCCTGCGCGGCGGTGGGACTGGTCGGTAAAGAGTCGGATCTGTTCCGCTTTACCGTGAAGCACAGCCTGATATTCACCTGCATGGTCGGGGCGATCACCACCCTGCAGGCCTATGTCTTAACCTGGATGATCCCATGATAGTGATGCCCAGGCGCCTGTCCGACGAGATTGCCTCTCGCGTGCGGGCGCTGATTGAAGAACAACAGCTGGAAGCGGGCATGAAGCTGCCCGCCGAACGCCAGCTCGCCGCCCAGCTTGGCGTGTCGCGTAATTCCCTGCGCGAGGCGCTGGCGACGCTGGTCAGCGAAGGGGTACTGGTGAGCCGTCGCGGCGGCGGCACCTTTGTACGCTGGCAGCATGACGACTGGTCCGAGCAAAACATCGTTCAGCCGCTGAAAACGCTGATGGAGAACGACCCGGACTACAGCTTCGACATCCTGGAAGCGCGTCACGCCATCGAAACCAGTACCGCCTGGCACGCGGCCATGCGGGCAACCGACGCCGACAAAGAGAAACTCGTCGCCTGCTTTGAGGCCACGCAAAGCAGCGACCCGGATATCGCCTCCCAGGCGGACGTGCGTTTTCACCTGGCGATTGCCGAGGCGTCGCACAACGTGGTGCTGCTCCAGACCATGCGCGGGTTCTTCGACCTGCTGCAATCGTCCGTGAAGCAGAGCCGCCAGCGCATGTATCTGGTTCCGCCGGTGTTTGCCCAGCTCACAGAGCAGCACGAGGCGGTGCTCAACGCCATTCTGGCCGGTGATGCCGAGGCCGCACGCAAGGCGATGATGGCGCATCTCGGCTTCGTGCACACCACCATTAAACGATTTGATGAAGACCAGGCCCGACAGGCGCGTATTACCCGTCTGCCTGGCGACAGTGATATTTCCAGGGAGAACAAAGCATGATCATTTCAGCAGCCAGTGACTATCGCGCCGCGGCGCAGCGCATTTTGCCCCCGTTCCTATTCCACTACATCGACGGCGGGGCGTATGCCGAATACACCCTGCGCCGCAACGTGGAAGACCTGTCGGAGGTGGCCCTGCGCCAGCGCGTGCTGAAGAATATGTCTGACCTGAGCCTTGAGACGAAACTGTTTAACGAAACGCTTTCCATGCCCGTGGCGCTGGCGCCTGTAGGCCTGTGCGGTATGTATGCCCGCCGTGGCGAAGTGCAGGCCGCCGCCGCGGCGGATGCCAAAGGCATTCCGTTTACCCTCTCTACCGTCTCGGTTTGTCCGATTGAAGAGGTCGCCCCGACCATCAAGCGGCCAATGTGGTTCCAGCTGTACGTCCTGCGCGATCGCGGCTTTATGCGTAACGCGCTCGAGCGCGCCAAAGCGGCAGGCTGCTCCACGCTGGTCTTTACCGTTGATATGCCAACCCCCGGCGCGCGCTATCGCGACGCGCACTCCGGCATGAGCGGCCCGAACGCCGCCCTGCGCCGCTACTGGCAGGCGGTGACGCATCCGCAGTGGGCGTGGGACGTCGGCCTCAACGGTCGCCCGCACGACCTGGGCAATATCTCGGCCTACCTCGGTAAACCGACCGGGCTGGAGGATTACATCGGCTGGCTGGCGAACAACTTCGATCCGTCCATCTCATGGAAAGACCTCGAGTGGATCCGCGAATTCTGGGATGGCCCGATGGTGATCAAGGGGATCCTCGATCCGGAAGATGCCCGCGACGCGGTACGCTTTGGCGCAGACGGGATTGTGGTCTCTAACCACGGCGGACGCCAGCTCGACGGGGTGCTCTCCTCCGCTCGCGCCCTGCCGGCCATCGCCGATGCGGTGAAAGGCGATATCGCCATCCTGGCCGACAGCGGCATCCGCAACGGCCTGGACGTGGTGCGCATGATTGCGCTCGGTGCCGACAGCGTGCTGCTGGGGCGTGCGTATCTGTACGCGCTGGCGACGGCGGGCCAGGCAGGTGTGGCGAATCTGCTTAACCTGATCGAAAAAGAGATGAAGGTGGCAATGACGCTGACCGGCGCGAAGACGATTGGCGAAATCAGCAAAGACTCTCTGGTGCAGGAGTTAAGCAAATTACCGGCGGCGCTGGCTCCGCTTGCTCAGGGAAACGCGGCTTAAATCTCCTCTCGTTAACCCCTCTTTCTCACGCGTCCGATCTCCCCCCTCGGACGCTTTTTTTATGTCGAAAATAACATCCAGATAACATATTGGATAAGAAAATTTGACATCCACCTGCCGTCCGCAATTGTATAGACAAGCAAATACAAGAACACAAAAACAACATCACATCGAAGGGGAGCGTATGACGTATTCAGGCAAGGTGGATATTCAGCAGGTAATCGATGAGAGCCCCTTTTCGAGGTTTCACTGGCTGCTCATTGTGCTGGGCTTTCTGGTTCTGGCGATCGACGGCTTTGATACGGCGGCGATGGGCTACATCGCGCCTACGCTGTCGGCGGAATGGGGGATCCACAAGCAGGATCTGGGCCCGGTGCTGAGCGCGGCGCTGCTGGGGCTGTCGCTGGGTGCGCTGGTCGCCGGTCCGGTATCGGACCGGATCGGACGCAAGCGCGTGCTGGTCTTTTCCTGCCTGTTCTTCGGTCTTGCAAGCCTGGGGACGGCCTGGGCGCAAAGCCTGAATACCCTGACGCTGTGGCGCTTTCTGACGGGCCTGGGGCTCGGCGCCGCCATGCCGAACGCCATTACGCTGATCTCCGAGTTCGCCCCCCAGCGCTGTCGCGCCATGGCGATCAATACCATGTACTGCGGCTTCCCTCTAGGTGCGGCGGGCGGCGGCGCGATCTCGTCCTGGCTAATTCCCCACCACGGCTGGCGAAGCGTGCTGCTGACCGGCGCGATTGCCCCGCTGATGTTAACGCTGCTGCTGGCGCTACTGTTGCCCGAGTCGGTGAAGTTTCTGGTGCAGCGCGGGAAGGACGTCATGCAGGTCCGCCGTATCGCCAGCCGCTTCGCCCGCGGTACGCTGGAGAGCGTCACGGGCTTTTTCCTGGCGGAGGAGAAAGTCGCCTCTAAAAAAGGGAGCGTGTCGCAGCTCTTTTCCATGCCCTGGCTGCCCGGCACCCTGATGCTGTGGATAACCTATTTTATGGGGCTGGTCATCTACTACGTCCTGCTGAGCTGGATGCCGACGCTGATGCAGGGGATGGGCTATGCCCTGGCGGAATCCGCCTGGCTCACCTCGCTTTTCACCTTCGGCGGCACCGCAGGCATTCTGCTCGCAGGCTGGATGATGGACCGCTGGGAAGCGCACAGGGTGGTCGCGTGTGGTTTCGTGCTGACGATGGGCCTTATTCTGCTACTGGGCATTGAGCATAATCATATCGCCCTGTTTGGCGGGCTGATTTTCCTGATGGGGATCGCGATGAACGGCGCGCAGTCGGGCATGCAAACCCTGGCCGCCACCTTTTACCCTACCGAGTGCCGCGCGACGGGCATCGCCTGGATGCAGGGCATCGGCCGCTTTGGCGGCGTGGCGGGCACCATGACCAGCGCCCAGCTGCTTTCAATGCAGTGGCAGGCAGACAGTATTTTAATGATCCTCAGCGTGCCCGCGCTGGTGGCCGCGGCGGCAACCGTCTACAAAATGCTGTATAGCCGCTCGCAGGAACCTGGCGTCGCGTAGTTCCGCTCTTTTCTGCTATTCTGCCCCCGCAATTAAGGGGGCAGCATGCTTAACATCGTTTTATTCGAACCAGAAATTCCGCCAAATACCGGCAATATTATCCGCCTGTGCGCCAACACCGGCTTTCGCCTGCACATTATTGAGCCGATGGGCTTTACGTGGGACGACAAGCGCCTGCGCCGCGCGGGGCTGGATTATCATGAATTTACCGCCGTGGTTCGCCACCATGATTACGCCGCGTTTCTGGAAGCCGAGCGGCCGCAGCGCATGTTCGCCCTGACCACCAAAGGCACGCCAGCGCACAGCGCCGTGAGCTATCAGGCAGGTGACTATCTGATGTTTGGCCCGGAAACCCGCGGCCTGCCGGCCACGATTCTGGATGCGCTGCCCGCTGAGCAGAAGATCCGTATTCCGATGATGCCGGACAGCCGCAGCATGAACCTGTCGAACGCGGTGTCGGTGGTGGTATATGAAGCCTGGCGCCAGCTGGGTTACCCCGGCGCCATATTAAGGTAGGCCCGGTAAGCGCAGCGCCACCGTGCAAAATCTCAGATGCCGTCACCATACTCAAAGGTATGGTGAATGCCGTTGAAGTGCTGATCCATATCCATGGACGGCTTATCGCTGTCTGGCTTACCAACGATGCGCGCCGGTACGCCAGCGGCGGTAGTGTGCGGCGGTACGGGCTGAAGCACAACCGACCCTGCACCAATCTTCGCGCCGCGCCCGACTTCGATATTGCCGAGGATTTTTGCCCCCGCGCCTATCATCACCCCTTCGCGAATTTTCGGATGGCGATCGCCGCTGGTTTTACCGGTACCGCCCAGGGTGACCGACTGCAGGATCGAGACGTCATCTTCAATCACCGCCGTTTCACCCACAACAATGCCTGTGGCATGGTCGAGCATGATCCCACGGCCAATCTTCGCCGCCGGGTGAATATCAACCTGGAACGTCACGGAGACCTGGTTTTGCAGAAAAATTGCCAGCGCGCGGCGGCCTTCATTCCACAGCCAGTGGCCGATGCGGTAAGCCTGCAGGGCGTGGAAGCCTTTCAGGTACAGCAGCGGCGTAGAGTATTTATCGACCGCCGGGTCACGCGTGCGCACGGCCTGGATATCACAGGCGGCAGAGGCGATCATTTCCGGGTCAGCGGCGTAAGCCTCTTCCACCACTTCACGAATGGCAATCGCGGGCATGATCGAAGAAGCCAGCTTGTTAGCGAGCATATAGCTCAGCGCGCTGCCGAGGTTTTCGTGCTTGAGTAGCGTTGCGTGGTAGAAACTGGCCAGCATAGGCTCGCAGTCGGCCAGCGCCCGGGCTTCGGCTTTAATATTGTTCCAGACGATATCCAGTTCTTCACACGGCATTGCTTACTCCAGACGATAGTTAATGACCAGCCAGTTCTGCGCTGGCTGGGTCATTCAGGTGACAACGGTTCCGACTAGTTACTGCTGCGCTCGTCCTTGCGCGCACGACCTAATAAGGTCAATGCTGCCTCGCGCGCATTTTTTCCGCAATACAATACCTGATAAATTTCCTCGGTTATTGGCATTTCGACACCGAAACGGTGCGCCAGCTCGCGGACTTCTTTGGTATTGCGGTAGCCTTCAACCACCTGACCAATCTTCTCCTGCGCGCTTTTTACATCGCTGCCCTGTCCGAGCATCATGCCAAAGCGGCGGTTACGAGACTGGTTGTCGGTACAGGTCAGCACCAGGTCGCCCAGGCCCGCCATCCCCATAAAGGTGGCCGGATCGGCACCCAGCGCTTCGCCCAGGCGCGACATTTCGGTCAGCCCTCGGGTGATCAGCGCCGTACGGGCGTTGGCACCAAAACCTATGCCGTCGGACATTCCGGCACCAATCGCAATCACGTTCTTCACCGCCCCGCCCAGCTGCACGCCGATAAAATCAGGGTTGCTGTAGACGCGGAAGCTCTTGCCGCAGTGCAGCAGCTGCTGGAGATCGTCGGAGAAGGCCGGATCGGTGGAGGCCAGCGAAATGGCTGTCGGCAGACCAGCGGCCAGCTCTTTGGCAAAGGTGGGGCCGGAGATGACCGCCAGCGGGATCGCATCGCCCAGCGCTTCGCGGGCAACGTCCTGCAGCAGGCGTCCGGTTTCGGCTTCCAGTCCTTTTGTCGCCCAGACAATGCGCGCATCCGGGCGCATCAGCGGCTTAATCTGGCGGAGCACGTCGCCGAAGACATGGCTCGGCACCACAATCAGAATGTTGCGGCTGGCCGTCAGCGCGGTCGCGAGGTCGCTTTCGAGGTGCAGAGAGTCAGGGAACGGAACGTCCGGAAGAAACGCGACGTTGCAACGATCGCGCTGCAGCGTGGCGATATGTTTTGGGTCGTGGCCCCAGAGAACCACCTCGTGACCATTTCTTGCCAGCGTGATGGCAAGAGCGGTGCCGTATGAACCGGCACCGATCACAGTCATTGACGCATTAACAGTGCTCATCAGGCATCCTGATGTTGTTCAGCACCTTCGCCAGCCTGCTGCTGCAGATAGTTCATGAACAGCGCATCAAAGTTAACTGGCGCAAGGTTCAGTTGCGGGAATGTACCGCGAGAAACCAGGCTGGTGATGCATTCACGCGCATACGGGAACAGAATGTTCGGGCAGTACGCGCCCAGGCAATGCGCCATCTGGTTGCCTTCAATACCGCCGATAGAGAAGATACCGCCCTGCTGAACTTCACACAGGAACGCGGTTTCTTCGCCCAGAGAGGCGGTAACAGTCACACGCAGCACGACTTCATACACGTCATCTGCCAGCTGGGTAGATGCGGTATCCAGATCAAGTTTAACCTCTGGCTGCCAATCTTTCTGGAAAACATGTGGCGCATTTGGCGCTTCGAAAGAGACATCCTTGGTGTAGATACGCTGGATCTGGAAAGTCATCTCGGTGTTGTTTTGTTCTGACATGGAAATACCCTTTTTAATTGTCCTAAAGTCTCTTAGCTCAGCAGCGGATCGAGTCCACCACGGGCGTCGAGCGCATACAAGTCATCACAGCCGCCAATGTGCTGCGCATCAATAAAAATCTGTGGGACCGTCGTGCGGCCACTACGTTGAATCATCTCTTCGCGTTTGACGGCGTCACCGTCGATCGGCAGTTCCTGGAACGTGACGCCTTTGCTGTTCAGCAGCGCTTTCGCACGATGGCAGAACGGGCACGTCGCTTTGGTATAGATCTCAATATGGGCCATGACTGAACTCCTTATTTACCGCGCACCAAAGGAAGATTTTCCCCGCTCCAGCCGGAAATACCTTCTTTCAGCACCGTTACGTTTTCGAAGCCTGCTTTATGCAGCGCGCTGGCAGATTCCTGTGCCTGCATACCGGTCGCATCCACAACGATAATCGGCTGGGCTTTGTGTTTTTCAAGCTCACCGACGTTGTTCGCTTTGATTTCCGCTGGCAGCAGGTTGATTGCGCCCGCAATGTGGCCTTTACGGAAATCGTCACGCTGACGCAGATCGACCACGACGGCATCTTCTTTGTTAATCAGACGCGTCGCTTCACCACGGGTGATAACCTTAATCTTAGACGTCAGGCTCTTAAATGTGGTGAACAGCACAGCAGCCAGCAGGCCAATCCACGCGATGCTCAGAACCGGATGGCGGCTAACGAATTGCATAATTTCTTGCATGGAGGGTAACTACTCCCGACTAAGTGATAAAAAAACCAGGACAGGAGTATACCTGTGCGTTGTGGCAAATACAGCCAGCGACCTTAACCTAATCCATTTTCTGCGGCATGCCACCTAAAAAAATGCCTCAAAATGGTCTGGTCGCCACTTTTCCTCCGCGCTTTCTTTGATCTTCTGCGGCTATTTGATCGATTCAGCTGTAGTAAAATTACGCAAATTTTGACTCTTGAGCATGAGGTTGTCGCAATGTCGGTTTCTAAAAAACCTATGGTACTGGTGATTCTGGATGGCTATGGCTACCGTGAAGACAGCCAGGATAACGCTATTTTCAACGCCAAAACTCCCGTCATGGATGCGCTGTGGGCGAAACGTCCGCATACGCTGATTGACGCGTCTGGCCTGGAAGTGGGCCTGCCGGATCGCCAGATGGGCAACTCCGAAGTCGGTCACGTTAACCTGGGCGCCGGGCGTATCGTGTATCAGGACCTGACGCGTCTGGACGTTGAAATCAAAGAACGCACCTTCTTCTCCAACCCGACGCTGACTGGCGCGGTTGATAAAGCCGTTGCCGCTGGCAATGCCGTTCACATTATGGGCCTGCTCTCTGCTGGCGGCGTCCACAGCCACGAAGATCACATCATGGCGATGGTTGAACTGGCCGCCGAGCGCGGTGCGGAAAAAATCTATCTGCACGCCTTCCTGGACGGTCGCGATACGCCACCGCGCAGCGCAAAAGGCTCTCTGCAAGCCTTCGAAGAGAAATTCGCCGCGCTGGGTAAAGGCCGCGTCGCCTCCATCATTGGTCGTTACTACGCCATGGACCGTGACAACCGCTGGGATCGCGTTGAACAGGCCTATGACCTGTTGACCCTGGCAAAAGGTGAATTCCAGTTCGCGACCGCCGTTGAAGCGCTGGAAGCGGCTTATGCGCGTGATGAAAACGACGAATTCGTGAAAGCCTCCGTGATTCGCGCTGAAGGCCAGGCCGATGCCGCCATGGAAGATGGCGACGCGCTGATCTTCATGAACTTCCGCGCTGACCGCGCGCGTGAAATTACCCGTGCGTTCGTCAACAGCGACTTCGACGGTTTTGCCCGTAAGAAAGTGGTAAACCTCGACTTCATCCAGCTGACCGAATACGCGGCAGACATCAAAGCGCCATGCGCGTACCCACCCGCCTCGCTGGCCAATACCTTCGGCGAGTGGATGGCGAAGAACGACAAAACGCAGCTGCGTATTTCCGAAACGGAAAAATACGCGCACGTGACCTTCTTCTTTAACGGCGGCGTTGAAGAGCCGTTCAAAGGCGAAGACCGCATTCTGATCAACTCCCCGAAAGTCGCCACCTACGATCTGCAGCCAGAAATGAGCTCTGCCGAGCTGACGGAAAAACTGGTTGCGGCCATCGAGAGCGGCAAGTACGACACCATCATCTGTAACTACCCGAACGGCGATATGGTCGGTCATACCGGGGTGATGGAAGCGGCGGTGAAAGCGGTTGAAGCGCTGGACCACTGCGTTGAACAGGTGGCGAAAGCGGTAGAATCCGTTGGCGGCCAGCTGCTGATCACCGCCGATCACGGTAACGCTGAACAGATGCGCGACCCGGCGACCGGCCAGGCGCACACCGCCCACACCAACCTGCCTGTTCCGCTGATCTATGTGGGTGATAAATCCCTGAAAGCAGTGGAAGGCGGCAAGCTTTCTGACATCGCGCCAACCATGCTGTCGCTAATGGGGATGCCGATCCCTGAAGAGATGACTGGTAAGCCGCTGTTCATCGTGGAATAATCGCTCCCCATGAGGGGAAAGGCGATTTTTTCAGTCACATGGGTCGTGAAGCCGCTTAGGTTATCAGTCAGACCTCTGTTTTACGCCAGCGCGCTCAGCGCTGGCGTATTGCTGTGCGCCGCATCCGCCCACGCGGATGACCGCGACCAGCTAAAATCCATTCAGGCCGATATCGCCGCCAAAGAGCGCGCGGTACGCCAGCAGCAACAGCAGCGCGCCACCCTGCTCGCCCAGCTTAAGCAGCAGGAAGAGGCGATCTCCGCCGCCACGCGAAAACTTCGTGAAACGCAAAACACCCTCGCCCAGTTGAATAAGCAGATCGACGAAATGAACGCGTCGATAGCCAAACTGGAGCGCCAGCGTGATGCGCAGGAGCGCAATCTTGCCGCTCAGCTTGATGCCGCATTCCGCCAGGGTGAACATACCGGACTCCAGCTGATCCTCAGCGGCGAAGAGAGCCAGCGCGGCCAGCGCCTGCAGGCCTACTTTGGCTACCTCAACCAGGCACGTCAGGAGACGATCGCGCAGCTGAAGCAGACGCGCGAAGAGGTCTCCACGCAAAAAGCCGAGCTGGAAGAGAAGCAGAGCCAGCAGCAGACGTTGCTTTACGATCAGCAGGCCCAGCAGGCGAAGCTTGAGCAGGCCCGGAACGAGCGTAAGAAAACCCTTTCCGGCCTTGAATCCTCCATTCAGGAAGGCCAGAGTCAGCTGAGCGAAATGCGCGCCAACGAATCCAAACTGCGTAACAGCATCGCCCGTGCGGAAGCCGCGGCGAAAGCGCGCGCCGAAAAAGAGGCTCGCGAGGCGCAGGCCGTTCGCGACAAGCAGCAGGAAGCGTCCCGCAAAGGGACAACCTACAAGCCAAGCGAGAGCGAACGTTCCCTGATGTCGCGTACCGGTGGTTTGGGCTCGCCTCGCGGTCAGGCCTTCTGGCCCGTTCGTGGTTCAATTCTGCATCGCTATGGCGAACAGCTGCAGGGTGAGCTACGTTGGAAAGGGATCGTTATCGGTGCGTCTGAAGGTAGCGAAGTGAAAGCCATTGCCGATGGCCGCGTGATTCTGGCCGACTGGCTGCAGGGTTACGGGCTGGTCGTGGTGGTCGAACACGGTAAAGGCGACATGAGCCTTTACGGCTACAACCAGAGCGCGCTGGTCAGCGTCGGCACGCAGGTGCGAGCAGGCCAACCCATCGCCCTTGTGGGCAGCAGTGGCGGTCAGGGCCGCCCGTCACTCTATTTCGAAATTCGTCGTCAGGGTCAGGCGGTCAATCCACAGCCGTGGTTGGGAAGATAAGTTTTGCTTCAATTTCGTCGATTCGTTTTCTCCGTCGTCAGCGCGCTGGCGCTGGCTGCACCGGTATATGCAGGTAAACTCGCCATCGTGATTGATGACTTCGGTTATCGTCCACATTATGAAAATCAGGTGCTGGCGATGCCGTCGGCCATCTCTGTCGCCGTCCTTCCGAATGCCCCTCACGCGCGTGAGATGGCGACCAAAGCCCACAACAGCGGGCATCAGGTGCTGATCCACCTGCCTATGGCGCCGCTCAGCAAGCAGTCGCTGGAAAAAGACACCCTGCGCCCGGATATGAGCAGCGAGGAGATCGAGCGCATCATCCGCGACGCATACAACAAAGTGCCGTATGCCGTGGGCCTGAACAACCACATGGGCAGCGCGATGACGTCCAGCCTGTACGGGATGCTGAAAGTGATGCAGGCGCTGGAGCGTTACAACCTCTACTTCCTCGACAGCATGACCATCGGCAATAGCCAGGCGATGCGTGCCGCTCAGGGAACGGGCGTCAAGGTGATTAAGCGCAAGGTGTTTCTGGACGATACCCAGAACGAAGCCGAAATCCGCGTTCAGTTTAATCGCGCGGTACAGCTGGCCCGTCGTAATGGCTCAGCCATTGCCATCGGTCACCCGCACCCGTCTACCGTTCGCGTCCTGCAGCAGATGCTGCCGACCTTGCCTGCCGACATCACGCTGGTGCGTCCGAGCGATCTGCTGAACGAGCCGCAGGTCGATACCTCTACGCCGAATTCTGCGCAGCCCGCACCGACTACGCCACGTAATCCGTTCCGCGGCGTGAAGCGCTGTGCACCGAAGCAGCCGCTTGAACCGGTCTATGCGACCCGCTTCTTCTCTGTGATTGGCGAAAGCGTGAGCCAGAGTACGCTGGTGCAATATTTCCAGCATCAGTGGCAGGGATGGGGTAAGAAAGCCTGACGATTATTTTGCAATCTGAGAGTCCGTCTGCTCGTTAGCAACGGGCTCTTTTTTCTCCTGGTGCCGATACCAGGATTTGAAATACTTCAAAAAGCTATAGGCGGTGGCATACAGTCCTGTTGCCATCCCCACCTTGCCCTGACGCCAGGCACCGCTAAACAGATACCATTTGAAAAAAGCGCCGATGGCGCTGATTACGCCGCGTCCGATAGAGGGGCGTATATTGTGATATTGCACCAGGCGGGTGGTATAACCATTCAATTTATTAAAAAGCTCATGCAGGGTGGGAAATGTATCGTGTTTTACGTAACCCGGAATACGTTCAGAGCGGAGAAAACCTTCGACCTTATCGTCTACCGGCCTGTTATTAAAGCGAGATTGTTTACGGTTAAAAAGACGCACGGGGAAATCGGGAGAGGAAATGGGATAAAGGGTACGGACTTCTTCACCCAGAACAAACCAGTGGCGGCATATTCGCCATGCCGTGCCGGAGTCGGGCTCATCACCGGCTTTTAACGTTAAAATGGCATTCACCGTTTCCTGGTCAAGAATTTCGTCGCTGTCGATGCACAACACCCAGTCATTGCTGGCTAAGGATATGGCATAGTTCATCTGTTCGCCATGCCAGCCAAACTCTTTATAAACGGGCAGCAGTCCAAAGCTCTCACAAATATATCGTGTTTTGTCCGTACTGCCTGAATCAACAACGACGATCTCATCCGCTATTTTTAAAAGAGGCGGGATAACATCGTGCAATAATCTTTCAGAATTAAACGTTAATAAGCAGACCGTTATTTTAAACATTTTCCCACTCTCAATAGCAGCCTAAATTAATTTTATTAATACTATATAAATGAGTAGAAACGATTAAGTCCAGAATCACACTTTTCAAATAAGCACGCTTGAAGTTTTTTCTGTTGCTGAAACACAGAAACAGACAAAAATCTATTTTATTTCAACAGATTCTTTATAATGCAGTCAGATGAAGGGTAGCACACGGATTCAGACATGCCGCACAAACGTAAAATTCTCCTCCTGGATACGGGTAAAGAATGGGGGGGAGGCACCAACAGTATGCTGGAACTCCTGAAGCGAATCAATCGCGATAAATTCGACATTACCTGTTGTTTTTACAGTGATTATAGTCGTGCGGAAGGGGAAACAATCGGCCAGGTGCTCAACGGCATCGGCATTCCGCTCATCGTGATCCCTCAACGTCAGCAGCCGGTTTGGGCCAAATTGTTAAAGGAAGCGGGACGTAGCCTGCTGTTTTTCTCACGCAGCGCCCGCAAGGCATTGACGCGTCGTGTGGATATGATGTGGCGCATCAGGCCTAACGTCAGCAAAATCGCAGCCCTTTTCATGCAGGGCGGTTTCGATACGCTCTATATGAATAATCAACCGGGCTCAAATGAGGAAGGCTATCTCGCGGCGGCAAAACTGCAGGCGCGGTTGATTCAGCACTGCCGCATCGAGCCTGTTTTGACTCCGCCGGTGGTGAACCTGGTGAATGCCCATGCCGCAAAAATCATCGCCGTCTCGCATGGCGTTGAGCGCGTTTTGCTTCAGCATGGCGTCCGGCCCGAACTGTGCACGACGGTTCATAACGCCATCGACATCCACCAGCCATTGCCTGACCGACGCGCGATGCGCCAGCGCCTTAACATCGGTGACGACACGTTTGTGTTCGGCAGTATCGGGTCGTTAATTCCCCGCAAAGCAAACCACCACACCCTGGAGGCGCTGGCACAGTTCAGCCAGAAGCATCCGCAGGCGAAATGGAAAATGGTGCTGGTCGGCGAAGGTGCCGAACGCCGCGCTTTAGCGGAACAGGCCCGAGCGCTGGGCATTGAATCCCGCGTCATCTTCACCGGTTTTCAGAATACCCCGTTTGATTACCTCGCGACGTTTGACGCCTTTATCCTCGCCTCAAAAAGCGAAGGGCTGCCGCGCGTGGTGCTGGAAGCGATGCTGCTCAATATCCCTGTGATTGGGTCTCAGGTGACCGGCACGGCGGAGTTGATTGACCATGATTCGACCGGGCTACTCTTCCCCTGGAGCGATGTGTCACAGCTGGCACAGCATCTGGACAATATCTGGGCAGACGCGGCGCTGCGGGCCAGACTGGCTGCGGCTGCACACCAGAACGTCTGTCAGACCTATGCCATCGAAAACTATGTCAGCGGTGTCGAAGCCGTGCTTGGCGCGCACTAACCAAACGAGATAACTATGTTTAAATTTCTTAATGCTCGCTATCGTCATATCACCGGGCGACACAACATTCCCTATAGCGCTCTGCCCGTAACGGGCTCACGTGCTGCGGTAGATTCGATTGTGATCCCGTGTACCGGCGCAGATTTCGTCGAAGAAGCATTACTCTCTGCCACCTTCGCGGAACGTTATGCCACCGCAGTGAGCGAAATCGTCATCGTCAGCGATCAGCCCGAATCCGCCTTTGGGGTACTGCCGCCTAAAACCCGCGTAGTGACGCTTAATCTTCCGGTGCGTGAAGAAGGTTACCGCTATAAGCAGATCTACCTTAGCCGTCTGGTGAAGCTTAACGCCCCGCTGCAGGCACGCGGTGAAGGCATCCTGATGGTTGATTCCGATCTCAACCTGCTCAAGATGCCCGAGATCGAGATGGCCGATATGCACATCTACTCCAGCTTCCGTCAGGGAAAAATGATTGCCAAGCTGGACGGTGCGCCAGCGGAGAAAGTGCCGGCCTATTACAAAGAGACGGTACGTCCGTATCTGGTCGATCACGTTAACGGCGCGTTTCTTGCGGCAACCAAAAAGACCTGGCGCCGTATCTGCCCGCTGTGGCTGACGCTGTTCCAGGATACCTGGGAACTGATGGACGACACGCAGCCGCCAACCGATCAGCTGCCGCTCGCCGCGCTGCTGGATATGCTGGATTTAAAAACGGTGAATCTGGGCGACTGGATGAACTGGCCGGTCTCCAAGAAGATTGGCGGGCAGGAAGCCGTGGTCCCGAAAGAGGTGATCGGCGCGCACGGCGGTTTCCCTCTTTCCGAATGGCAGAAGTATCTTGAATCGCCGGATAACAAACTGTTGTTCAAAGGTCAGGACTACACCCGCAAGGTGCGTTACCTGACGGACGAAGAGAAAAAGAATCAGTAAAAAAAAGGGGCCACAGGCCCCTTTATTCTTATTTATCCCAGCTCAGGATCACTTTCCCTGACTGGCCAGAACGCATCGCGTCAAAGCCCTGCTGGAACTCATCAATGGAGAAACGGTGAGTAATGATCGGGGACAGATCCAGACCGGACTGGATCAGCGCCGCCATCTTGTACCAGGTTTCGAACATTTCGCGGCCATAGATGCCCTTGATGAACAGCCCCTTGAAGATGACTTTGTTCCAGTCGATAGACATATCTGACGGCGGAATACCCAGCATCGCGATACGGCCACCGTGATTCATGGTATCGAGCATGGTGCGGAACGCCGGTGGCGCGCCGGACATCTCCAGCCCCACGTCAAAGCCTTCGGTCATGCCCAGCTCTTCCATCACGTCGGTCAGGCTCTCTTTCGATACGTCCACCGCGCGGGTGACGCCCATTTTGCGCGCCAGCGACAGACGGTATTCGTTCACGTCAGTGATCACGACGTTACGCGCGCCCACGTGCTTCGCCACGGCCGCCGCCATGATGCCAATTGGGCCCGCACCGGAAACCAGCACGTCTTCACCCACCAGATCGAAGGAGAGCGCCGTGTGTACCGCGTTACCGAACGGGTCAAAGATGGAGGCAAGATCGTCAGAGATATTGTCCGGGATTTTGAAGGCGTTAAAGGCCGGGATCACCAGATATTCCGCGAAGCAGCCCGGACGGTTTACGCCCACGCCGATGGTATTACGACACAGGTGCGTACGCCCGCCGCGGCAGTTACGACAGTGGCCGCAGGTAATATGGCCTTCACCGGAGACGCGGTCGCCGATTTTGAAGCCTTTCACTTCCTGGCCGATACCCACCACTTCACCGACATATTCGTGACCGACAACCATCGGGACAGGAATGGTTTTCTGCGACCACTGGTCCCAGTTGTAGATGTGAACGTCAGTACCGCAGATAGCCGTTTTACGAATTTTGATCAGCAGATCGTTATGACCGACTTCCGGCTCCGGCACGTCGGTCATCCAAATCCCTTCTTCCGCTTTCAGTTTGGATAACGCTTTCATCACACGTCCTCAGGCAATGACGCCCAGCTGTTTACCGATGCGGGTGAAGGCTTCCACCGCACGTTCAATTTGTTCAGGCGTGTGCGCCGCAGACATCTGGGTGCGGATACGCGCCTGACCTTTTGGCACCACCGGGAAGAAGAACCCGGTGACGTAAATCCCTTCTTTCTGCAGCTCGCGGGCAAATTGCTGTGCCACGACCGCATCGCCCAGCATCACCGGAATGATGGCATGGTCGGCACCGGCCAGGGTGAACCCTGCGGCGCTCATTTTTTCACGGAACAGGCGGGCGTTGGACCAGAGACGGTCGCGCAGCTCAGCACCGGACTCCACCATCTCCAGCACCTTAATAGAGGCGGCAACAATCGCCGGTGCCAGAGAGTTGGAGAACAGGTACGGACGGGAGCGCTGGCGCAGCCACTCAACCACCTCTTTACGCGCGGCGGTATAGCCGCCGGACGCGCCGCCGAGCGCTTTGCCCAGCGTACCGGTGATGATGTCCACGCGGCCCATTACGTCGCAGTATTCATGCGAGCCACGGCCGTTTTCGCCGACAAAGCCCACGGCGTGAGAGTCATCGACCATCACCAGCGCGTCGTATTTATCCGCCAGGTCACACACGCCCTTCAGGTTGGCGATCACGCCGTCCATGGAGAACACGCCGTCGGTGGCGATCAGCACGTGACGAGCACCGGCTTCACGGGCCTCTTTCAGGCGTGCTTCCAGCTCGACCATATCGTTGTTGGCGTAGCGGAATCGCTTCGCTTTACACAGGCGCACGCCGTCGATGATGGAGGCGTGGTTCAGGGCGTCGGAGATAATCGCATCTTCTGCGCCGAGCAGGGTCTCAAACAGACCGCCGTTGGCGTCGAAGCAGGAGGAGTAGAGAATCGCGTCTTCCATTCCGAGGAAGCTCGCCAGCTTTTGCTCAAGCTGTTTGTGGCTGTCCTGCGTGCCGCAGATAAAGCGTACGGAGGCCATGCCGAAGCCGTGGGTATCCATGCCGTTTTTTGCAGCGGCAATCAGCTCAGGGTGATTCGCCAGACCTAAATAGTTGTTCGCACAAAAGTTGATCACATGGCTGCCGTCGGCAACGGTGATGTCCGCCTGCTGAGCAGACGTGATAATACGCTCTTCCTTGAACAACCCTTCCGCACGTGCGGTCTCGAGGTCGCTGTTTAACTGTTTATAAAAATCACCACGCATTGCAATTCTCCAGACTCGGCAAATTTCGGGACATATTACCCAAACCTATAGTTCATGACGAGATGACGCGTCATCTCTTCTCGTTTTTGCAGCATAAATCACGCGTACCCTTGCGCTATGTCGGTGAATGGCTGAAGACAGGGCATTGTGATGATATGATAGAAACATTAGCGTCCGGGATTGTGCCCGGGCTCCACACTTCAAAGGTTACCGTTATGATCATCGTTACCGGCGGCGCGGGCTTTATCGGCAGCAATATTGTTAAGGCTCTCAATGACAAAGGCATCACCGACATCCTGGTGGTTGACAACCTGAAAGACGGCACCAAGTTCGTCAACCTGGTGGATCTGAACATCGCTGACTACATGGATAAAGAAGATTTCCTTATCCAGATTATGGCAGGCGAAGAGTTTGGCGAGATCGAAGCCATCTTCCACGAAGGGGCGTGTTCTTCCACTACCGAGTGGGACGGCAAGTACATGATGGACAACAACTATCAGTACTCTAAAGAGATCCTGCACTACTGCCTGGAGCGTGAAATTCCGTTCCTGTACGCCTCTTCCGCGGCAACCTACGGCGGCCGCACCTCGGACTTCATTGAGTCCCGCGAATATGAGCAGCCGCTGAACGTCTACGGTTATTCTAAATTCCTGTTCGACGAGTACGTGCGTCAGGTTCTGCCAGAAGCGAACTCCCAGATCGTCGGCTTCCGTTACTTCAACGTCTACGGACCGCGCGAAGGCCATAAGGGCAGCATGGCAAGCGTGGCGTTCCATCTCAACACACAGCTGAACAACGGCGAAAGCCCGAAACTGTTCGAAGGCAGCGACGGCTTTAAGCGCGATTTCGTCTACGTGGGCGACGTGGCGGCCGTCAACCTGTGGTTCTGGGAAAACGGCGTATCCGGCATCTTTAACCTCGGTACCGGCCGTGCGGAATCCTTCCAGGCGGTGGCTGACGCGACGCTGGCGTATCATAAAAAAGGCAGCATCGAGTACATCCCGTTCCCTGACAAGCTGAAAGGCCGCTATCAGGCGTTCACCCAGGCCGACCTGACCAACCTGCGCGCCGCAGGCTACGACAAGCCTTTCAAGACCGTTGCCGAAGGGGTAACGGAATATATGGCCTGGCTGAACCGCGACGCGTAAGTATGAAAATTCTGGTGATCGGCCCGTCATGGGTGGGCGACATGATGATGTCGCAAAGTCTCTATCGCACGCTCAAGGCGCGTTATCCCCAGGCGATAATCGACGTGATGGCACCCGCGTGGTGCCGTCCGCTGTTATCGCGTATGCCGGAAGTGAATGAAGCCATCCCGATGCCGCTCGGCCACGGGGCGCTGGAAATCGGCGAGCGCCGCAAGCTCGGCCATAGCCTGCGCGAGAAGCGCTACGATCGCGCGTACGTTCTGCCAAACTCCTTTAAATCTGCCCTGGTGCCCTTCTTTGCGGGCATCCCACACCGCACCGGCTGGCGCGGTGAAATGCGCTACGGACTGCTGAACGATGCGCGGGTGCTGGATAAAGCGGCCTGGCCATTAATGGTGGAGCGCTATGTGGCGCTGGCCTACGACAAAGGCGTGATGCGCAGTGCGAAAGACCTGCCGCAGCCGCTGCTCTGGCCGCAGCTTCAGGTTAACGACGGTGAAAAATCCCAGACCTGCAGCGCGTTTGGCCTTTCGTCTGAACGCCCGTTGATTGGCTTCTGCCCCGGCGCCGAGTTCGGTCCGGCAAAACGCTGGCCGCACTATCACTATGCGGAGCTGGCAAAACAGCTGATTGACGAAGGCTACCAGATTGTCCTGTTCGGCTCGGCAAAAGACCACGAGGCCGGCAACGAAATCCTCGCGACGCTCAGCAATGAACAGCAGGCCTGGTGCCGGAACCTGGCGGGAGAAACGCAGCTTGAACAGGCGGTGATTCTGATTGCTGCCTGTAAGGCCGTGGTCTCCAACGATTCAGGTCTGATGCACGTCGCTGCTGCGCTCAACCGCCCTCTGGTCGCGCTGTATGGCCCAAGCAGCCCGGACTTCACGCCGCCGCTTTCGCATAAAGCCCGCGTCATTCGCCTGATCACCGGCTACCACAAGGTGCGCAAAGGCGATGCCGCAGAAGGTTATCATCAGAGCCTGATCGACATTACGCCCGCGCGCGTGCTCGAAGAGCTTAACGAACTGCTGTTGAGCGAAGAAGGATAACGAATGCGGGTACTGATCGTTAAAACCTCTTCAATGGGCGATGTTCTGCATACGCTGCCGTCGCTGACGGACGCCATGCGGGCCATTCCCGGCATTCGTTTTGACTGGGTGGTGGAGGAAGGCTTCGCGCAAATTCCCACCTGGCATGAAGCGGTTGACCGCGTGATACCGGTAGCGATTCGCCGCTGGCGCAAAGCGTGGTTCTCCGCGCCGGTTAAAGCCGAACGCAAAGCCTTTCGTGAGGCGGTGCAGGCACAGCATTACGACGCTATCATCGACGCCCAGGGGCTGGTGAAAAGCGCGGCGCTGGTGACGCGTCTGGCACATGGCGTAAAGCACGGCATGGACTGGCACACCGCCCGCGAACCGCTGGCGAGCCTGTTCTATAACCGCCGCCACCACATCGCTAAGCAACAGCATGCCGTCGAACGTACCCGCGAGCTGTTTGCAAAAAGCCTGGGCTATGCGAAACCTGAAGCCCAGGGCGACTACGCCATTGCGCAGCACTTTTTGCGTAATACAGATCCCTGTGCTCAGCCTTATCTTGTCTTCCTGCATGCCACAACGCGCGACGATAAACACTGGCCGGAAACGCACTGGCGAAGCCTGATTGAACTAATGCAACCCACCGGCATCCATATTAAACTCCCGTGGGGCGCAGAGCATGAGCGGCAGCGTGCAGAGCGTCTGGCGTCTGGCTTTTCACGCGTCGAGGTCTTGCCAAAACTCACGCTGGCGCAGGTTGCAGCACAGCTGGCGGGGGCAAATGCTGTTGTTTCCGTTGATACGGGCCTAAGCCATTTGACCGCGGCGCTGGATCGCCCGAATATTACGATTTTTGGTCCGACCGATCCTGGATTGATCGGGGGTTACGGTAAAAACCAGCATCAGATGGTCAGCCCCACCCAGCAAACAAAGGATATCAGCGCAGATGCGATTTTTTCATTTTTACAGGGCAGCCGTTGGCTTTCCAACAGGGATATCTAACGCATGAGTTACGTATTTCTGCTGATTTTACTCTTTCCGGTGAAGCTTATCCGGAAGCTGTTTCGTAAAGAGACAGGTAAAAACCTGGTCATTCAGACAGCTAAAATTGGCGATTTTGTTAATGCAACGCCCCTTCTGGCATACCTGCAAAAAAGCGACGTGCTCGTCAGTCGTGGCGTAGGTGCGCTGGCGAAGCACGATGAGACGATCGACGAGATATTTTTTATCGAGCAGCATAAGCGTAACCTGTGGCGAAAGCTGGTTTTTGCCTGCCGGATCATGAACCGCTATGACAATGTCTATCTTCTTCAGCCTAACAGCGTGAACCTCTTTTTCGCCTCCGCGTGTAATGCCAAAAACAAACAATTTTTAAGCACCTACACCCGCAGGTGGTATCACGGGATTTTCTATGCAACGGCAGACGGTACCGTTGAACACGGTAGAAAGACGCTGTCGGTTACAAACTATCTTAAGCTTGCCGACCGTACGCTGACCTGGAAAGACGCGCCAAAGCACGCGACAAAGCCACTTTTCAAACCCGCGACCTATCCGGCAATCCTCGATAAACCCGGCGTGATCCGCATCGGCATCAGCGTTGCCGCAGGGAATAAAGCGAAAACCGTTCCGCCGGTCATCTGGAAGCAAATTGCCGATCGTCTCGCCGACCTGCCCTGCGAATTTTATGTCTTTGGCGCCCCCAATGAACAATCGTGGATGGACGACATCACCCGCGCTTACGGCGAACTGCCCAACTTTATCAATCTGATCGGCAAAATCTCGCTTGAAGAACTTCCGTGGGCCATTTCTAAAATGGATTGTTATATCGCGTCAGATTCGGGGAATATCTACATTGCCGATGCAGTTGGGGTGCCGATCGTTATGTTATTTGGACCTTGCTGCCATTATGAACAACGCCCTCTCGGTAACGTTCTGTTAATTGGTAATGATGAAAATATTAACTCCTACGTTTTTGAAACGCGTTATTATTTCAGCCAACCAAAAGAAAAACTTTTTGGAATCAGCGAGGCTGATATGGATAACATAGTGAGTTTATTGACGTCAATAAATAAAAAAGCATTACCCGAGGCGTAAAATGGGCTCTCTAACCAAGCAACTCTACCGATATACGCATAAGCGAAATATGCGCCACAACGAAAACTTGTGGCCCTTTATTAAATTATCCCGCAATGAAACCGGGGAGATTTGCGATTTAAAATATAAAGGGAAAACCATCAGCCTCACTACGCTTACCTCGCTTCAGGATCGGTTTGAGGGTGAAATTCTTATAGCTGCAAGCGGCCCCTCAATCAAACAAATCAATTTTGATAAGCTATCATCCAGCGTAGTTACTGCAGCTGTTAACGGTGCGTGGCATCTGAATAAAAAACTGCATTTTAGCCTTTACTTTGTGGTCGATATGACTTTCATCGACCGCCAGACTGCTATTTTGAAACAGGTCATTGGCAGCAAAGATGTTGTTTTATTTACGACCGTAATGGGGATCGTGAAGCTAATAAATCGTTTTTCTTATGAAAATATCCAATGCAAAATATGCATTATAGAAGATATTTGTTATAAGACCTATAAACCCTCTATCAAGCGGACTGATTTACACCAGGCATTGGCGGATGTGCCAGGAATTATTTTTTCCGATACACATGCCAATATTGCCTTTAGTTGTGATGTGAGGCGCGGTGTGGTAGATGCAGGTACCGTAATGTATTGGGCGCTCCAGATAATCTATTTTCTGGGGTTCAATAAAATATACATTGCGGGTCTTGATATGAATAATTTCAATCAACCACGGTTCTATGAAAATTCAAACACCATGTTGCCTTCATTCCTGGGCGACAAGGTAAATAATATTGTGCTCCCCGCCCTCACACTGGCAAGTAATATATTGAAAAAAGATAACATCACTGTTATCAATCTATCACCCCAGAGCGCTATACCTGACCTAGTTTTTCAAAGAAAGGATTTTACTGATGTTTTCAATTAATTTTCAACGCATTCTGTTCTATCCTTTTATGCTATTTGTATTTTTAAGCATGATTTTTTGCGGGGTTTCTCGGGTAAATATCTTCTTTCATATTGCACTCGCCCTATTTATCATTGCCACTCTTGTCCAAAATGAGGTCAGGGTACGATTTATCAGCGACCGCACTTTTCTTCCTGCATTGGGAATTACGGGTGCCTTCTTAATCTATTTTTCACTATCTAGTCTTTGGGCAGAGTCATCTCAGCTTAGCTCTGCTTTAACGCATTCATTTTATTTATTTATTTTCATATGTCTTTATCGTCAGAGTGAATTGCAGGGAAAGAAAAAATTCGTCATTGGCGCAGCTTATGCAGGTATTGTCACGCTCGCCATACTCACCCTGATTTATGTGGATAAAGCGAATATTTTTTTAAACAGGCTGTCATATGCATTCCCATACGCACCTGATAACGTGATTGACCTCGGTGGTTACATGGGATTAGGAATTTTATTAAGTGCGATTCTGGTGCGAGAAACACGTAACGTCTGGTTTTATCTTCCAGTTCCGATATTGCTGACCTGCTTAATTTTAACTCAAAGCCGCGGCCCCGTTCTTTCACTGGTGGTCGCCTCCACGGTGGCGTTTCTCTGTAAACCAACGTTGAATGTTAAGCTGCTACTAGGTTCAGTTACTATATTGTTATTAATAGGTCTTGCGCTGTATTTTAGCGGCTCGGTCGAGATATTTATAAATAGGGCAGAAGAGGCATCTCGCGCAAGTGCCGTCCGGGTTGGTATCTGGCAACACGCGATTGAAGTCGCCAAACAGAAAGCCATTTTCGGATGGGGCTTCAACAAGGAGCTTCAGTTCATTAACGGCTATGGCCAGACGATATCCACGACGCATAGCCTCTATTTAGCGACCTTCCTTAAGGGGGGGATTGTAGGGCTTCTGCTACTCGCGGGTATGATTTTATACGCCGCCAGACAGTCTCTTCGCCACCTGGCCGCCGATCATAAGGCGGAGATTGCTGTGATTGTCTTCGCGCTGATGTTCTATATCACCCAGGGTATGTTTATTATCAGCAACCCACGGGAATATTGGGTACTGTTCTGGCTACCTTTAGCCATTATTTTCAGCACACCCGTAAAAACATTGCTGCAAAAATAAATCTTACAGCGCCGATTATTCGGCGCTATTTTTTTGGGAATAAAACTCCGCCAGCGTCATCCCCACCGTCTTATCGGATAGCCAGCTAAAAAGCGTTTCCAGATCCTGATACAGCCCTTCGATCGCCGCCTCATCTTTAAACGTGGGGCTTCCCCCGGGCATAAATTCTGACGAATGAAGCATAAACTCCACGTACTCGCTTCCCTGAGACAGGGATTGCTGTGCGACCTGAATCATTTGCGCCGCATTGCCACCGGATGGTCTTAGCCAGTTAACAGAGGGTGAGCGGTATTTGCCGCGCAGGCGATCGTAGCCCTGCTTAACCGTGTTCAGCCAGGCCGGGTGTTTATACTGAATGCTCATCGGCACTTCGAGTAATGGGCTATTGCCTGCACGGGAGATATCGTCAACATCAATAAAGTAGGCGTGATCCGGAAAATGCTGATAATTCGTTCCGCCATGCCCTTGCGGCGCCCCCTTTGCGTTGCGCCAGTTCACGCGCGGCGTAACGGAACAATCAACCTGATAGCCCAGCTCAATCAGTAACCTGGCGTAGCGGCTATCAAATGCCCAACGACCCGCACGGTGGCTTAACATTTTGGTCTGGAAGGTCTCTTCAAGCAGGCGGGTCATAAACAGCACTTTCTCACGCATCACCTCATCCGAAAATTCAATCAGGTAAGGCTGCCAGCGCCAGTCGTCTCCCGTGAGATCGTGCTCCGGTGGGCTATTCCATGCGTGGAGATGCATCCCCACTTCCCCCTGACCGCGGGCAATCACGTCTCTGGCGAATGCGATAAAAACGGGCTCTATTGCCATCTCATAATTTGTCAGCCATACGGGCTTAAAGCCGAAACGCTCACACAGCGCCTGGAACCGCGCCAGATAGCGCGCGTTTTCCGTTTTAATGACGCGGTGGTTCTGCCAGAGATTATCGCCTTCAGTATCAATCGTGATGATAAACGCTGGTTTGTTCATAATGAGTCCGCAAGACAGGAAAGTTAGCGCTATGTTACGCACTCTCCAAAGCATGAGTAAACCCTTCCAGGGAAATTCCTGAGATTATGGAGAAAGAGTGCAAGTCGTTACCAGGTCTATTAGAATTGCCATCAGTACAACGCCGATAAGATGATGATGAATAACTTACCTGACACGCCTGATTTGCGCATTTTACTGATCAAACTCCGCCATCATGGCGACATGTTGCTGACCACTCCCGTCATTGATTCATTACGGCAAAAGTGGCCGCAGGCGCAGATTGACGTCCTGCTGTATGAAGAAACGCGCGATATGCTCGCCGCGCATCCGGCGATCGGGACAATTTATGGCATCGACCGTAAATGGAAGCAGTTGGGCACGCTGAAGCATCTTCAAAAAGAGTGGCAGCTGCTGCGGGCGTTAAGGAAGCAACATTATCATCTGGTGATTAACCTTGCGGATCAGTGGCGTAGCGCGATTGTCACCCGCTTCACCGGCGCGCCGGTTCGCCTCGGATTCGCCTTTAACAAACGCAACAACGCATTCTGGCGTTTTTGTCACAGTGAATTAGTCTCCGTTGCGAATCACCAGTCCCTGCACACCGTTGAGCAAAACCTCTCCATTCTTTCTCCATTACCGGTCGCGCCGCAGCCTGCCGTCACCATGGCCTACACCGCAGAAGACTGGGATTATGCCCGTCAAAGGCTGACGCAAACGGGAGTGGGCGAGCGCTACATCGTGATTCAGCCGACGTCACGCTGGTTCTTTAAATGCTGGGATGAAGACAAAATGGCGCAAACCATTACTGCATTGCAGCAGGATGGGCATACGGTTGTGCTCACCGCGGGGCCGGACAAAAAAGAGCTGGCGATGGTCGATCGTATTCTCGCCGCGTCGCCAAAGAGCGGCGTCGTCTCTCTGGCGGGTCAGCTAACGCTGCGCCAGCTGGCATCGCTTATCGATCATGCCTCGCTGTTTATTGGCGTGGACTCCGTGCCGATGCATATGGCTGCCGCGCTGCAGACGCCCTGCGTGGCGCTGTTTGGCCCTTCCAAACTGACGTTCTGGTCTCCATGGCAGGTCAACGGCCAGGTCATCTGGGCTGGCGACTACGGCCCGCTCCCCGATCCGGACGCCATTGATACCAAAACGAAAGAACGCTATCTCGACGCCATTCCCGTGGATGCTGTCGTCTCCGCTGCAAAGAGATATCTGTCATGAAACACCATCGTCTGGCGATAGTTCGCCAAAAATATCGCCCTGATGGCGGCGCGGAACGCTTCGTTTCGCGCGCCCTTACCGCGTTGAGCAACCAAAATTTAGAACTCAACGTCATCACGCGTGAGTGGCAGGGAGAGAAGCAAGACGACTGGCATATCCACATTTGCGATCCGCATAAGTGGGGCCGTATCAGCCGCGAGCGTGGTTTTGCCCATGCCGCACGAGCGCTGTGGCAGCAACAGCAGTTTGATATTGTGCAAAGCCACGAGCGCATCCCGGGCTGCGACATCTATCGCGCAGGGGATGGGGTGCATCGCCGCTGGCTATTGCAGCGCGCGCGCATTCTACCCGCGTGGCGTGCAAAGATGCTGATGGTTGATCGCTATCACCGCTACGTGATGCATGCCGAACGAGAAATGTACCAGGCGCCTGAACTCAAAGCGGTTATCTGTAACGCGGAGATGATCAAACGCGAAATAATCGAAGATTTTGATATTGACGCGAATAAAATACATGTGATTTATAATTCAATTGATTCCAGCCGCTTCGTTCCGGCCCGTGAAGCACAGCGCGCCGCGCTGCGTCAGCAGTTTGGCTTGCCAGCCGATGCCGTGGTGTTCTGTTTTGTCGGCTCAGGGTTTGAACGAAAAGGTCTGGCGAGCGCCATACGCGCTATCGCTGGAACAGCGGCCTGGCTGATTGTGGTTGGACAGGATAAAGCAGAAAGCCGTTATCGCGACCTTGCCCGTTCACTTGGCTGCGAGGGGCAAATCCGTTTTCTGGGGATGCAAAAAGAAACGCTACCTTTTTATCAGCTATCCGATGGTTTACTGTTGCCAACGCTGTATGATCCCTTTCCTAACGTCATTCTTGAAGCGATGGCCTGCGGCTTGCCCGTCATTACTTCAGAGAGTTGCGGTGGAGCCGAATTTATTCAGCAAGGCCAGAACGGATTTTATTGTGACGCGCTTGATACCAACACATTGAAGGAAGCGATATCCGCCATTCCTTCTCTGGAAAAAAATAACGATATGGGACGCGCGGCACGGGAACGTGTTAATGACGCCACTCCCGAAAAACTATCAAGTCAGCTTATTTCGCTTTATCAAAAATTACTGGATTAAAAATGCGCATCCTAATGATTATTGATGGTTTACCCGGTGGAGGAGCTGAAAAAACGGTTCTTACACTCTCCCGTGGGTTAATAGAAATGGGGCATCAGGTCTCTCTATTCTCTCTGCGGAAAGTGTGCGACTACGCCATCCCGGAAGGCATCGATTATCAGGTTGTCCAGGACACATGTAAAAAACCGTGGCGGAAGCTGACGGAGATCCCACGCCGTGCCCAGCAGCTGGATCGGGCAATTGAGCGGGCCGAGCGCAGCGGCAAATTTGACGTGGTGTTCTCTCACCTGCATAAAACAGACCGCATTGTGGCGCACAGCCGCGTGCTGGAACGCGACAAAGTCTGGTTCTGCGTGCATGGCATGTTCTCGTTCTCCTATCTTCGCCATCGCAGCGGGCTTTCACGCTGGTTTAAACACCTTAAAATTCGTCATACCTACGAAAACCGCAACGTTGTCGCCGTCTCAGGCGCCGTGTTGAACGATCTTTCCGAGACGCTGGCGCTTACTCTTCGGCGCAAAGCGGTTATCCATAATCCTTTTGATATTCCTGAAATTCAGCGTCTGGCGGACGCGCCCTTTGAAATGCAGGGAAAGGATTACATTATTCACGTTGGCCGCTTCCATGAGCACAAGCGCCACGACCGCCTTTTGCGTGCGTTTGCCCTGAGTAAAATTGACACAACGCTGGTCATGATGGGCAACGGATCCGACGCTCAAATTCAAAAACTTAAGCGTCTGGCTGTCGAGCTGGGTATTGAAAACAAAACGGTTTTCCGCCCGTTCGATTCCAACCCCTATCCGTGGATTAAAGGGGCACGCCTTTTAGTGTTAAGTTCTGACTGCGAAGGTTTTGGTAATGTGCTGGTTGAAGCCATTATCTGCCAGACGCCACCGGTCAGTACAAATTGCCCGGGCGGCCCCGCCGAAATCCTTACCGGAGACCTGGCGCGCGGGCTGGCAGAGTTAAGCGACGAATCACTGGCAAAAACGCTGGCGGATATTTATACCGCCCCGCCGGTCGTGGGCGGTGAAACCATCGCGTCGTTCGGTATCAATGCCATTTGCCAGCAATATATTGCTCTGGTCGACAATCAAAAATAATCAGGTTTCTTATGCAAAATTCAGCCCCATTGTTAAGCGTGGTGGTTGCCGTTTATAACGGTGAAGCTTTCCTTGATCAGTTCTTTACCTGCCTTGTGAATCAGCGCATCGACAGCATGGAAGTCATCATCGTCAATGATGGCTCTACCGACCGCTCGATGGAGATCGTCGAACGCTGGCGTGAAAAATTGCCACAGCTGCAGGTTATCGAACAGCAAAACCAGGGCGTCTCCATCGCGCGTAATACCGGCCTGGCCGCTGCGACGGGTCAATATCTCTCTTTCCCGGATATTGATGATGTCTTTAAACCCGGCATGTACCAGCGCCTGCTGGATATGGCCGTCACGCAGGATCTGGATGTCGCCACCTGTAACGGCAACTACGTCTGGGAGAATAACAAGAAACCTTCACGCCCGATCTTCCCTGAAGACAAGCTGGCTTCGACAGGGGTCATGGCTGGCCCTGCGTGGTTAAAAATGGCGCTGGATTCGCGTAAATTCCTTCACGTGACCTGGCTGAACATCTATCGCCATGACTTCATCCGTCAGAATGGTTTCCGTTTCGAACCCGGTCTGCGCCATCAGGATATTCCATGGACCACCGAAGTCCTGCTCGCGGCTGAGCGGGTTCAGTACACCAGTGAACGTTATTACGACTACTACATTCACTCTGCATCGGTGTCCCATATGCCGGACAATGACGACACGCTGATTCGCTCCGCGCGTCACTACATGAAAATCCTGCAGATGCTCGATGCCATCAATCAGCGCTACCCGGATAAGGTGAAAGGGATCCCTGCCTGCCACTGGCAAATTGCCAAAGAGGGGCTGGGCATTATTCATACCTTCGATAACATGAAGGATGAAAAGAAGAAATCGATGATTATCAAAGAGTTCTTCGAAACAGGCATCTGGAAGCTCATCTGGAAAAGTGCTAAAAGTCCGCGTTTGCGCTGGCGGCTGGGTCGGCGTTATTTCCGTCTGAAACGGTATCTGGCATAAGAGATAGCTTTACCTGGCCTAAATGCTTAGAATTTGCCCGCCGAAACTAAAAAAACGGATAATCGCTTGGAATTGTTGTATACCGCTCTGCTCTACATCATTCAGCCACTGGTGTGGCTGAGACTGTTGCTTCGTAGCCGGAAAGCGCCTGCGTATCGTAAACGCTGGGCTGAACGCTATGGCTTCTGCCGCAATAAGGTCGTACCGGACGGTATTTTGCTGCATTCCGTTTCTGTCGGTGAAACGCTGGCGGCGATCCCGCTGGTTCGCGCCCTGCGTCACCGCTATCCGTCGCTGCCGATCACCGTCACCACCATGACGCCAACCGGCTCTGAGCGCGCGTTATCCGCTTTCGGTAAAGACGTGCAGCACGTCTATCTGCCTTACGATCTGCCCTGCGCCATGAATCGTTTCCTGAATACCGTTCGCCCGAAGCTGGTGATTGTGATGGAAACCGAACTGTGGCCGAACATGATTTCCGCCCTTCATGCCCGTAAAATCCCGCTGGTGATTGCTAACGCGCGCCTGTCAGAGCGCTCGGCGAAAGGTTACGGCAAGCTGGGTAAATTTATGCGCCGCCTGCTCAGCAAAATTACGCTGATTGCCGCGCAGAATGAAGAAGATGCGGCACGCTTTATCTCTCTGGGCCTCAAACGCAACCAGCTTGCGGTAACGGGCAGCCTGAAATTTGATATTTCCGTTACCCCTGAACTCGCCGCCCGCGCGATCACGCTGCGTCGCCAGTGGGCGCCGCGTCGTCAGGTCTGGATTGCCACCAGCACCCATGACGGTGAAGAAGAGATCATCCTGCAGGCTCACCGCAGGCTGCTGGAAAAATTCCCTGATTTACTGCTGATCCTCGTCCCCCGCCACCCGGAGCGTTTCAAAGATGCCCGTGAAATGGTGCAGAAAGGCGGTTTCAGCTTCACGCTGCGCAGCAGCGGTGAGATCCCGTCCGGCAGCACCCAGGTGGTGATTGGCGATACGATGGGCGAGCTGATGCTGCTGTACGGCATTGCTGACCTCGCATTTGTCGGCGGCAGCCTGGTGGAGCGAGGCGGTCATAACCCGCTGGAGCCGGCAGCCCACGCTATTCCGGTGCTGATGGGGCCGCACACGTTCAACTTCAAAGATATCTGCGCGAAATTACAGCAGGCCGATGGTTTAATTACCGTGACCGATGCGGATTCGGTGGTTAAAGAGGTTTCGACCCTGCTGACTGACGAAGATTATCGCCTGTGGTACGGCCGCCACGCCGTTGAAGTGCTGCATCAGAACCAGGGCGCCCTGACCCGTCTGCTGCAGCTACTGCAACCTTACCTGCCCCAGCGGAGCCACTAATGTCAACGCGTCTGTCGGTCGTGATGATCGCCAAAAACGCCGCCGACCTGCTTCCGGACTGCCTGGCGTCGGTTGCCTGGGCTGACGAGATCGTCATTCTTGACGCCGGAAGTACGGACAACACGGTGGACGTTGCCCGCGCAGCGGGTGCAAACGTGTTTATCGACGCTGACTGGCAAGGCTATGGCATTCAGCGCCAGCGCGCGCAGGGTTTTGCTTCCGGTGATTATGTCCTGATGCTTGATACTGACGAGCGCGTTACGCCAGAACTCCAGCAGGCCATCCAGGCGGTGCTTTCCTCGCCCCAGCCGGGTGCCGTATACAGCATTGCCCGCCGCAACTATTTCCTTGGCCGTTTTATGCGCCACAGCGGCTGGTATCCTGACCGCGTAATGCGCCTCTACGAGCGCGAGCGCTATCAGTATAACGACAGCCTGGTTCACGAGTCTCTGGCCTGCGACAACGCCCAGATCATCCCCCTGACGGGCGATTTGCTGCATCTGACCTGCCGGGATTTCGCGAGCTTCCAGCGTAAACAGCTCAACTATGCCACCGCATGGGCGCAGGAGCGTCACCAGCGCGGCAAGAAAGCCTCGCTGACGGGTATTTTCACCCACACGCTGGGCGCGTTTCTGAAAACGCTGCTGCTGCGTGGTGGCGTGCTGGACGGTAAGCAGGGGTGGTTACTCGCCGTCGTGAACGCCCAGTATACTTTCAACAAATACACCGAGCTGTGGGCGCTCTGCCGCGGCTACTCAGAGAAAACGTGAGCCATGAGCACAAAAGCGATTTATCCGGGTACCTTCGATCCGATCACCAACGGTCATCTTGATATCATCACCCGTGCGGCGTGCATGTTCGATAAGGTGATCCTGGCGATTGCCGCCAGCCCCAGCAAAAAGCCGATGTTTGACCTCAACGAGCGCGTGCAGCTTGCCACCGATGCCATTTCGCATCTGTCGAATGTTGAGGTAGTCGGATTTAGCGATCTGATGGCTAACTTCGCCCGCGCCCAGCAGGCCAATATTCTGATTCGTGGGTTACGCGCGGTGGCAGACTTCGAGTATGAGATGCAGCTGGCCCACATGAACCGCCACCTGATGCCGGAACTGGAGAGCGTGTTTCTGATGCCCTCCAAAGAGTGGTCGTTTATCTCTTCCACGCTGGTAAAAGAGGTGGCACGTCATCACGGCGATGTCACCCATTTCCTGCCGGCTAACGTCCACCAGGCGTTGATGGAAAAGCTAAAGTAGCCCTATTTCTGGCACTGACGGCAGTAGAACGTCGCGCGCT
The DNA here is from genome assembly GCF_045257065.1 of Enterobacter sp. PP-008-ECC_S150. NCBI lineage: Bacteria > Pseudomonadati > Pseudomonadota > Gammaproteobacteria > Enterobacterales > Enterobacteriaceae > Enterobacter > Enterobacter sp. PP-008-ECC_S150. The sequence continues at coordinate 109,921 of NZ_JBJHHG010000017.1, forward strand.
GGGCGTGCTTTGTGGCAATAACCGGCGTGCCGCAGACTCGGCACGGTTCGCCTTTACGGCCATACACCTGCAGCTCCTGGGCAAAATAGCCCGGCTTGCCGTCACTTTGCAGGAAGTCCTTCAGCGTTGTTCCACCCTGCTCAATCGAGCGCAGCAATACGGCTTTAATCACCCGAACCAGCAGTTCGCACTCCTGCGCCGACAGCGAAGAGGCCAGCCGATCGGGGTGGATCCCGGCCGCAAACAGCGATTCGCTGGCATAGATATTCCCCACGCCGACCACTAGTTTGTTATCCATCAGCCAGGGCTTAATCGGGCTTTTCTTCTTCGCGCACTTCGCTTGCAGGTAATCCGCGTTAAACGCGTCTGAGAGCGGCTCGGGGCCCAGATGCGCAAGCACGTTATGCCCTTCCAGCTCTTTCGTCCACAGCCACGCGCCAAAGCGCCGTGGGTCGGTGTAGCGAAGCACTTTGCCGTTGCTCATCACCAGATCGACGTGGTCGTGTTTTTCCGCAGGCAGTTCTTCGGTCAGGATGCGCAGGCTTCCGGACATCCCCAGGTGGATAATAATCCAGCCGTCGGGCAGCTCCAGCAGCAGGTATTTCGCGCGGCGCTGCACGCTAAGGACGGGTTTGTCACTTAACGCGTGGATCTCATCGGACACCGGCCAGCGCAAACGCCCGTTACGGACAACCGCGTGAAGAATCGTCGCGCCGACCAGATGGGGCTCAATGCCGCGACGGCTGGTTTCTACCTCAGGTAATTCAGGCATGGTTCCTCCGTTGAGATACAGAATGCAAAAAACCCCGCAGTTGCGGGGTTTTTCGATACAAGGAGGCTAAAATTATTTGATTTTAGCTTCTTTGTACAGTACGTGCTGGCGTACAACTGGATCGAATTTTTTCAGTTCCAGTTTTTCCGGCTTAGTACGTTTGTTCTTCGTGGTGGTGTAGAAGTGACCTGTACCAGCAGAAGAAACCAGCTTGATTTTCTCGCGAATACCTTTAGCCATGATTTATTTCCTCTTTAAGTACTTAGTACTTTTCGCCACGGGCACGCAGTTCAGACAGAACTGTATCGATGCCTTTCTTATCGATTACACGCATACCTTTAGCAGATACGCGCAGGGTGACAAAACGCTTCTCGCTCTCAACCCAGAAACGGTGAGAGTGCAGGTTCGGCAGGAAACGGCGTTTAGTCGCGTTCAGTGCGTGGGAACGGTTGTTACCGGTCACCGGACGCTTGCCAGTAACTTGGCAGACTCGGGACATGTCTATTCTCCAAAAATCAAATTAGCTCGAGCTTCGTATGGGGTATCGGCGCCTCGTCAGGCTTTACAGCCCGGTCATCGCATAGTTCTAAGTGAACTCTCGATTGCCAGGCCCAAATGCCAAACCCGAGATTCTCAAAGGTGGCGTAGTATACGCTGACTCGGCGGTGTGCTCAAGTCCCGAACAGACAAAGATCCCGATGGATCGCGAGAAATAGCCTAAATCCAGCCATGTTCTGCAAAAGAAATGTACTCTCCGCGGCCAATTATCAGATGGTCCAGCACACGAATGTCCATGAATTGACAGCATTTGATAATGCGCTCGGTGATTTCTTTGTCAGCTCTGCTCGGTTCTGCACAGCCAGAGGGGTGATTATGCGCGAGGATCACGCCCGCTGCATTCACTTTTATCGCTTCGCGCACAATTTCACGCGGATGCACCTCAACGTGGCTCAACGTGCCCGCAAAGAGGCAGCTATGTTTCAGCACCCGGTTTCTGTTATCGACAAAGATCACCATAAAGATCTCGCGTTCAATATCGGTTAACTGGCTTTGCACAAATTCGCGCGTCATCGCGGGCGTCAGGATCGGATCTTCCTCCTCCATGCGGACATTGTAAAAACGACGCGCAAGTTCAGCAATGCCCCTCAGTTGGGCATATTTCGCCACGCCGATCCCCTCAACGTGCTTAAACTGCGCCAGATCCGCGGTCAGTAAACCGTACAGCGAACCGAAATGGGCTATCAGCTCTTTTGCCAGCGTAAATACCGTTTTTCCGGGCGTTCCGGTCCGTAAAAAGAGCGCCAGCAGTTCATCATCTTTTAACAGAGTGATGTCATAGCGCAGCAGTTTTTCGCGCGGCAGCAGCTGCTCATCCTCTTCTTCCATGTTCTTTCTCCCTTTTTTAACCTCATGCTGCCACAGGCCAATTCTTCGCTCGACGGCCACATTGCGTTCTTGCGTAGCGCCTCGCAAAGTGGCCGAAGGACAAAATCACCCCGTTTTGGGGATTGTGATAAAATGCCCGCTCTCTGGTGAAACCCAACAGGAAAGAATCATGATGAGCCTGGCCGGTAAAAAAATCGTTCTTGGCGTGAGCGGCGGCATTGCTGCCTACAAAGCGCCGGAGCTGGTGCGTCGTCTGCGCGAGCGCGGCGCAGATGTGCGGGTCGCGATAACCGAAGGCGGTAAAGCCTTTATCACTCCCCTGAGCCTGCAGGCGGTTTCAGGGTACCCGGTATCTGACAGCCTGCTCGACCCGGCCGCCGAAGCTGCTATGGGCCATATTGAGCTCGGGAAATGGGCAGACCTGGTGATTCTCGCCCCCGCCACGGCTGATTTAATCGCTCGGGTAGCGGCCGGTATGGCAAATGACCTGGTCTCCACCATTTGTCTGGCCACGCCTTCGCCTGTTGCCGTCGTTCCCGCCATGAACCAGCAGATGTACCGTAACGCGGCCACCCAGCACAATCTCGAGACGCTGGCCTCACGCGGCCTGCTTATCTGGGGTCCGGACAGCGGCAGCCAGGCCTGCGGCGACGTCGGCCCGGGCCGCATGCTTGATCCGCTGACGATTGTTGATATGGCCGCAGCCCATTTTTCGCCTGTCAACGATCTGCAACATCTCAACATCATGATTACCGCGGGCCCCACGCGCGAGCCGCTGGATCCGGTGCGCTACATCACCAATCACAGCTCCGGCAAAATGGGCTTTGCGATTGCCGCCGCCGCCGCAAGACGCGGCGCGAACGTCACGCTGGTGAGCGGCCCGGTATCGCTGCCTACGCCTGCGTTTGTGAAGCGCATTGACGTTACCACCGCGCTGGAGATGGAAGCCGCCGTGCAGGCACATGCGCAACGCCAGCAGATTTTTATTGGCTGTGCGGCCGTCGCAGACTATCGTGCCGAGACGATCGCCGAGGCAAAAATTAAAAAGCAAGGCGATGAATTAACACTGAAAATGGTGAAAAACCCGGACATTGTCGCCGGTGTCGCCGCACTAAAAAGCTATCGCCCATACGTTGTTGGGTTTGCCGCAGAAACGAATAATGTGGAAGAATATGCCCGGCAAAAACGTACCCGCAAAAACCTCGATTTGATTTGCGCGAACGACGTATCGCTGGCCACACAAGGATTTAACAGCGACAGCAACGCACTGCACCTTTTCTGGCAGGATGGAGATAAAGTCTTACCGCTTGAGCGCAAGGAACTCCTGGGCCAACAATTACTCGACGAGATCGTTACCCGTTATGATGAAAAAAATCGACGTTAAGATTCTGGACCCGCGTGTTGGCGAGCAATTCCCGCTGCCAACCTATGCCACCTCCGGCTCTGCCGGTCTTGACCTGCGCGCCTGTCTCGATGACGCCGTAGAGCTGGCGCCGGGCGCCACTACCCTGGTGCCAACGGGCCTGGCGATTCACATTGCTGACCCGTCACTGGCAGCGGTGATCCTGCCGCGTTCTGGCCTGGGTCATAAGCACGGCGTGGTGCTGGGTAACCTGGTCGGCCTGATCGACTCCGACTACCAGGGCCAGCTGATGGTCTCCGTCTGGAACCGCGGACAGGACAGCTTCACCATTGAACCGGGCGAGCGTATCGCACAGATGGTCTTTGTACCGGTGGTACAGGCAGAATTTAACCTGGTGGCAGACTTTGACGCCACCGACCGTGGCGAAGGCGGCTTCGGCCATTCCGGGCGCAAGTAACGGCCCGACAGACACGCATCTCACAGCGTCATAATGCAATAACAAACCGCAAACGCCAGTTTGCGGTCGCTGTGTGGATGCCAGCCTGGCAAGTGCTTATTTTCAGGGGTATTTTGTAACATGGCAGAAAAACAAACTGCGAAAAGGAATCGTCGCGAAGAAATACTTCAATCTCTGGCGCTGATGCTTGAATCCAGCGATGGCAGTCAACGCATCACCACCGCTAAACTGGCCGCCTCTGTAGGCGTGTCTGAGGCGGCGCTGTACCGTCATTTTCCGAGCAAGACCCGGATGTTCGACAGCCTGATCGAATTTATTGAAGACAGCCTGATCACGCGCATCAACCTGATTCTGAAAGATGAAAAAGACACCACCGCGCGTCTGCGTCTGATTGTGCTGTTAATCCTGGGCTTCGGTGAACGCAATCCGGGCTTAACGCGTATCCTCACCGGCCACGCGCTGATGTTTGAACAGGACAGACTGCAGGGCCGCATTAACCAGCTTTTTGAGCGTATTGAAGCGCAGCTGCGCCAGGTACTGCGCGAAAAGAAAATGCGTGAAGGCGAAGGTTACAGCATTGATGAAACGCTGCTGGCGAGCCAGATTCTGGCGTTTTGTGAAGGGATGCTCTCCCGCTTCGTGCGTAGCGAGTTCAAATACCGTCCAACGGACGATTTTGACGCCCGCTGGCCGTTAGTGGCAGCACAATTACAGTAATGCCAACGCCGGATGGCGGCTTCGCCTTATCCGGCCTGCGAGCGGGTAGGCCCGGTAAGCGTAGCGCCACCGGGCGTAGCAATTAAACCCCGAATGTTTCGCGATACGCTTTTACCGCTGCCAGATGGTCCGCCATCTCCGGCTTCTCTTCCAGATACGCAATCAGATCTTTCAGGGTGATAATCGACGTCACTTTGCAGCCGTAATCGCGTTCAACTTCCTGAATAGCGGAAATTTCACCACGACCACGCTCCTGGCGATCCAGAGAAATCAGCACGCCAGCCAGCGTCGCAACGTTGGCCTGGATAATCTCCATCGATTCACGGATTGCCGTGCCCGCGGTGATCACATCGTCCACCAGCATGACGCGGCCCTGCAGCGCGCTGCCGACCAGATTCCCGCCTTCACCGTGCGTTTTGGCCTCTTTGCGGTTGAAGCAGTAGGGCACGTCGCGGTCATGGTGTTCCGCCAGCGCCACCGCGGTGGTGGTCGCAATCGGAATGCCTTTATAGGCCGGACCAAACAGCAGGTCAAAATCAATCCCGGAATCCACCAGCGCTTCGGCATAGAAACGGCCTAACAATGCCAGATCGCGCCCGGTATTAAACAGCCCGGCGTTGAAGAAATAGGGACTTTTGCGCCCGGATTTCAGCGTAAATTCGCCAAACTTAAGTACCTGCTTGTTAAGCGCAAAATCAATAAACTGGCGCTGATACGATTTCATGGATTTGCTCCTTTGGTTTTTCTGTCTTACAGGCAAAAAAAAGGCGACTCATTGGTCGCCTTTAAAATCAATTTTCTAACGCCGCTTTCTGCGTCGTCACAATGGATTCGATTCCCCCTCGGGCCAACGCCAGCAGGGAGAGAAGCTCTTCGTGGGTGAACGGCTCGCCTTCCGCCGTGCCCTGCACCTCAATGATGCGGCCGTCTTCGGTCATCACCACGTTCATGTCGGTTTCGGCTGCGGAATCTTCAACGTATTCCAGATCGCAAAGCGCTTCGCCGTTAACGATACCCACGGAAACCGCCGCAACCATACCCTTCATTGGGTTGGTTTTCAGCTTGCCGGCCGCAACCAGCTTATTCAGGGCATCCGCCAGCGCCACGCAGGCACCGGTAATCGACGCGGTACGCGTACCGCCGTCTGCCTGAATCACGTCGCAGTCCAGCGTGATGGTGAATTCACCGAGAACTTTCAGATCGACGGCGGCGCGCAGCGCACGCGCGATCAGACGCTGAATTTCCATGGTACGGCCGCCCTGCTTACCTTTTGCCGCTTCACGGGCGTTACGGGTATGGGTCGCACGCGGCAGCATGCCGTATTCAGCGGTGATCCAGCCCTGACCCTGACCTTTCAGAAAGCGCGGAACGCCTTCTTCGATGGAGGCGGTGCACAGTACTTTAGTGTCACCAAACTCAACCAGCACGGAGCCTTCAGCGTGTTTTGTATAGTTACGGGTCAGGGTGACGGGACGCACCTGATTGGCGCTACGGCCTGATGGACGCATGATGGATTCTCCGGCTTGAAACGAATGTGGCTGCGCATTATACGGATAAAGGGCGCTTATTCCTATCCTGTGAAGCCCCCGAAAGCTATAATCCCCCCATCTCTCCTTTAAAAACGGGAATGTCTATGATCCGCAGTATGACCGCCTACGCCCGGCGTGAAATCAAGGGTAGCTGGGGTAGCGCCACATGGGAAATGCGCTCGGTAAACCAGCGTTACCTGGAAACGTATTTCCGTATGCCGGAGCAGTTCCGCAGCCTTGAGCCTGTCGTACGTGAACGTATCCGTACACGTCTGACGCGCGGGAAAGTGGAATGTAACCTGCGCTTTGAGCCCGATGCCAGCGCGCAGGGCGAACTCATCCTTAACGAAAAACTGGCGAAACAGCTCGTCAATGCGGCGAACTGGGTCAAAATGCAGAGCGATGAAGGCGAAATCAACCCGGTTGATATTCTGCGCTGGCCTGGGGTTATGGCCGCCGGTGAGCAGGATCTGGACGCCATTGCCGCTGAAATCCTGGCAGCCCTCGACGGCACGCTGGACGACTTTATCGTTGCCCGCGAAACCGAAGGCCAGGCGCTGAAAGCGATGATTGAGCAGCGTCTTGAAGGCGTAAGCGCCGAAGTAGCCAAAGTCCGCACCCATATGCCAGAAGTTCTGCAATGGCAGCGCGAGCGCCTTGTCGCCAAACTGGAAGAAGCGGAAGTTCAGCTGGAAAACACCCGTCTGGAACAAGAGCTGGTGCTGATGGCGCAGCGTATTGATGTCGCTGAAGAGCTGGACCGTCTGGAAGCGCACGTCAAAGAGACCTACAACATTCTGAAGAAAAAAGAAGCTGTCGGCCGCCGCCTGGACTTTATGATGCAGGAGTTCAACCGCGAGTCGAACACCCTGGCGTCTAAGTCGATCAACGCAGAAGTGACCAATTCAGCGATTGAGCTCAAAGTGCTGATTGAGCAGATGCGCGAGCAGATCCAGAATATCGAGTGATGCCTTTCGGGTGGTGTAAACCGCACCACCCATTACTATTTCTAATCCTTCTCTGCTATCACTTTACCGCCACACCTTCTTTCATCAAGCATGTACAGTAAAATGTGATAAAAATTTATAGGGCAAACCGACTCGCCTTAGAAAATCTCAATCGTGATCTTGCGCACAAATCGCTAACCTCCACCCGTTCACACCGGAGGGTCTATGCTGCTTCACATTCTTTATCTTATTGGCATCACCGCAGAAGCCATGACCGGCGCACTTGCTGCCGGACGTCGCCGTATGGACACCTTCGGCGTAATCATTATTGCTACCGCGACCGCGCTGGGCGGCGGTTCCGTGCGCGATATCCTGCTTGGCCATTACCCGCTCGGATGGGTTAAACACCCTGAGTACGTGATTATCGTGGCGACGGCGGCTGTATTAACCACCATCGTTGCACCCGTTATGCCGCACCTTCGGCGCCTGTTCCTGGTGCTGGATGCGCTGGGGCTGATCGTCTTTTCAATCATCGGCGCGCAAATCGCGCTCGATATGGGTGAAGGGCCGGTTATCGCCACCATTGCTGCGGTGGTCACGGGGGTGTTCGGCGGCGTACTGCGCGATATGTTCTGCAAACGTATTCCCCTGGTCTTTCAAAAAGAGCTGTATGCCGGCATCTCCTTCGCCGCAGCGGTACTGTATATCGCTCTGCAGCATTACGTTTCGAACCATGATGTGGTGGTCATCTCTACACTGCTGTTTGGCTTTACGGCCCGCATGCTGGCGCTGCGTCTGAAGCTCGGGCTGCCCGTTTTTCATTATAAACACAGCGCACACTAGCTTCAGAACCCGTTGATGTGCTGTGCAGCGAGCCATTTCGCCAGCACATCAATCTGAGGCGCGTGTATCCAGTTAACGATTTGTCGCGCTTTCTCCTCGCCCGTCCCCGGCAGGGTCTGCCAGTCCTTTGCGTTACGTCCGATCATCTTCTGCCACGATATGTCTCCCATCGCCTTCAGTGAAGCTTGAGTCAATGGAACACCCAAAGCCATAAGCCAGCGGGTAAACGGCTTCTCGCGCACCAGATTAAATCGGTGCCAGAGCGCGAGCCCGCGAGCAGAGGAAAAGCCCGGGGTAGCCTGCAGCTGTTCCTGAGTTAATAACAGCCATGAAAAGAGATGGTCAAAATGATGCGCCTGCCAGAGGGTTCGCCAGCCTGACTCGCCTAATCCTTCGATATTGAATACCTGCTTTGAGCTGAGCCACGTCAGCCGGGCAAAGAACTGCTCCATACACTCCGGCGAAGCATAGAAACAGCTAAGCGCATGATAACGCGGGGCCGGCGGCTCGGGCTTATGCCTGTCAGTCCCGCGCCAGAGGACCTTATCAAACCGGGGGATACCCTGACCGGCCAGGCTGATCTGTATTTGATCTCCCGGAGCAATATCCAGCCTCTGCCAGCGCCCAACCGAACCCAGACTCACCCGCTGCACCTGTTTATCATCCAGCTGCACCGGTTCCAGCGCGGCTACAACGGAAATTTTGCCCGTTCGCCCCACGGAAAATTGAATGCCGCTCACCTCAGCCACCTGGGCTGCAGGAGAATATTTCCACGCGACAACCCAGTTGCCTTCTCCCGGTAACCAACCTTCGCCCGCGAGTTCATCCTCCGAGCGCACCACAATGCCATCCGTGGCAAAGGGTAATGCGGTCACGTGCCAGGCCTCGCGCTGTTTCTCAACGACATCAACAGATTCGGCGGGAAGCGTATAGCGTTCCGAAAGCGTAAATCCGGCCTGAGACAGTTCAGCCAGAGCTGTCCGCATCTCTTTCGGTCCATCCGGCCAGGCCCAGATGAATACGCCGATCTTGCTCAATAGCGCGTTATCCTTTTGCCGCATCATCGCCCCCGCCACCTTTGCGCGTGCGTTCATTCCGCCCATCTGCCGCTGAATGTGGCTTTCGCTTAACCAGAAAAGCTCGCCCTGCAGGACGCTGTTCGCCAGCGCGCCGGTGAGCGTTTGTGGAACAGACGGGATTAAACGCACCTTTCCGGTCCAGTCTTCCCCTTTCAGGCCATCTCCGCGACTGATAGCCTGGGCTAACTTCCCGTCACGATAGACCAGCGTTACCGCCACTCCGTCAACTTTGGGCTGCAGCCACAGATGCTGTCGGGCACCCATCCACTGTCTCAGTTCCTCTTTGCTGGCCACTTTGTGCACGCCTGTATGCGCAACAGGATGTTTAACGCTCCCCGCCAGCGCGGGAAGTTTTTCTTCTGCAGGCTCACCGCCAAAACAGCGCTGCCACTGCGTTAACCGCCCGTGAAGCTGGTCGTAAACCTCGTCATTGATCTCGCTCACGCCCTGCTTCCAGTAAGCCTCATCCCAGCGTTTGATTTGCGCACTTAACGACGCCATCTCTTTCTCTGCTTTTGTCTGCGACCACACCGGACACACCGCCGCGCCATAGCCACACCACAACAGCATTAACCCGCTTATCCATCGCCACATCGCTACCCCTCCTTTGCATTGCAGAAGGTATACCCGGATGCCGGAAACAACGCTAACGGCAACGTTTTACAATGCGAGACGCTATCCGGTATTTCTTTGGGTTGCTGAAAACCACGGATAAAACCTGAAAACGGCACGCAAAATTCAATAATCGGGGGGAAAAAGTGTGACAAAGGCTACGTCACACGGCAGTGACGTGTATAATAAGCCCGTATGTAGGACTTCTTCGTTAACACATACAAAAGACTCTCATGGCTCAAGGCACGCTTTATATTGTTTCTGCCCCTAGTGGCGCGGGTAAATCCAGCCTTATTCAGGCATTGTTAAAAACCCAACCGCTGTACGACACACAGGTTTCTGTTTCTCACACCACGCGAGCGCCGCGTCCGGGTGAAGTGCACGGTGAACACTATTTCTTTGTGGATCACGACGAATTCAGAGCGATGATCGGCAGAGACGCGTTTCTTGAACACGCTGAAGTATTCGGTAACTACTACGGTACCTCGCGTGAAACCATTGAGCAGGTTCTGGCCACGGGCGTGAATGTGTTCCTGGATATCGACTGGCAGGGCGCACAGCAAATTCGCAAGAAAATGCCTGACTCTCGCAGTATCTTTATTTTACCGCCATCGAAAGATGAGCTGGATCGCCGCCTGCGTGGCCGCGGACAGGACAGCGAAGACGTGATCGCAAAGCGTATGGAACAGGCTGTTGCAGAAATGAGCCATTACGCGGAATATGATTACCTTATTGTGAATGATGATTTTGATGCCGCGCTGAGCGATCTCAAAACCATCCTTCGCGCAGAACGCCTGCGTATGAGCCGCCAGAAGCAGCGACATGACGCATTAATCACCAAACTGTTGGCAGACTGAACCCACTTTCAGTATCATGCCCAGTCATTTCTTCACCTGTGGAGCATTTTAAGTATGGCACGCGTAACTGTTCAGGACGCTGTAGAGAAAATTGGTAACCGTTTTGACCTGGTGCTGGTCGCCGCGCGTCGCGCTCGTCAGATGCAGGTAGGCGGTAAAGATCCGCTGGTACCGGAAGAAAACGATAAAACCACTGTTATTGCACTTCGCGAAATCGAAGAAGGTCTGATCAACAACCAGATCCTCGACGTGCGTGAGCGCCAGGAGCAGCAAGAGCAGGAAGCCGCAGAACTGCAGGCCGTTACCGCTATTGCTGAAGGTCGTCGTTAATTAAACCTGCGGGTCGCCCTTGTATCTGTTTGAAAGCCTGAATCAACTGATTCAAACCTACCTGCCTGAAGACCAGATTAAGCGTCTTCAGCAGGCGTATCTCGTTGCACGTGACGCTCACGAGGGCCAGACACGTTCAAGCGGTGAACCCTATATCACGCACCCGGTAGCGGTGGCCTGTATTCTGGCCGAGATGAAACTCGACTATGAAACGCTGATGGCCGCCCTGCTGCACGACGTGATCGAAGATACCCCTGCCACTTACCAGGACATGGAACAGCTGTTCGGCAAAAGCGTTGCCGAACTGGTGGAAGGGGTCTCTAAGCTTGATAAGCTGAATTTCCGCGACAAGAAAGAGGCGCAAGCCGAAAACTTCCGCAAGATGATTATGGCGATGGTGCAGGATATCCGCGTCATTCTCATCAAACTCGCTGACCGTACCCACAACATGCGCACGCTGGGCTCACTTCGCCCGGATAAACGTCGCCGCATTGCCCGTGAAACCCTCGAAATTTACAGTCCGCTGGCGCACCGTTTAGGTATTCACCACATTAAAACCGAGCTGGAAGAGCTGGGTTTTGAAGCGTTGTACCCGAACCGCTATCGCGTGATTAAAGAGGTGGTGAAAGCCGCACGCGGTAACCGTAAAGAGATGATTCAAAAGATCCTCTCGGAAATTGAAGGGCGCTTACAGGAAGCGGGAATTCCGTGCCGCGTCAGCGGTCGCGAGAAACATTTGTACTCTATCTACTGCAAAATGGTGCTTAAAGAGCAGCGTTTTCACTCGATCATGGACATCTACGCCTTCCGCGTAATCGTCCACGACTCGGACACCTGCTATCGCGTGCTGGGGCAAATGCACAGCCTCTACAAACCGCGTCCGGGGCGCATGAAAGATTACATCGCCATTCCGAAAGCGAACGGCTATCAATCTTTGCATACCTCGATGATCGGTCCGCACGGCGTGCCTGTTGAGGTGCAAATTCGCACCGAAGACATGGACCAGATGGCAGAGATGGGTGTCGCCGCGCACTGGGCCTATAAAGAGCACGGTGGCGAAAGCAGCACAACCGCACAAATCCGCGCCCAGCGCTGGATGCAAAGCCTGCTGGAACTTCAGCAGAGTGCGGGTAGCTCGTTTGAATTTATCGAGAGCGTGAAATCCGATCTCTTCCCGGATGAGATTTACGTTTTCACCCCGGAAGGCCGCATTGTCGAACTGCCTGCGGGCGCAACGCCGGTCGACTTCGCTTACGCCGTGCATACCGATATCGGGCATGCCTGCGTCGGCGCACGCGTCGACAGACAGCCTTATCCGCTGTCTCAGCCGCTCTCCAGCGGCCAGACGGTAGAGATTATTACCGCGCCGGGCGCACGTCCGAACGCGGCCTGGCTGAACTTTGTCGTGAGCTCCAAAGCGCGCGCCAAAATTCGCCAGCTGCTGAAAAACCTCAAGCGTGATGATTCAGTCAGCCTGGGGCGTCGTCTGCTCAACCACGCGTTGGGCGGCAGCCGTAAGCTGGCCGAGATTCCACCTGAGCATATTCAGCGTGAACTTGACCGTATGAAGCTCACGTCTCTGGACGATCTGCTGGCGGAAATTGGCCTGGGTAACGCCATGAGCGTCGTGGTGGCGAAGAACCTGCAGCAGGGCGAAGCGATACCTTCTGCTCCAGGCGCATCCGGCCACGCGCATCTGCCGATCAAAGGCGCGGACGGCGTACTGATCACCTTCGCAAAATGTTGTCGTCCAATTCCTGGCGACCCGATTATTGCGCACGTCAGCCCTGGCAAAGGGCTGGTTATCCACCACGAATCCTGTCGTAACATTCGCGGCTATCAGAAAGAAGCCGAGAAGTTTATGGCGGTCGAGTGGGATAAAGAGACGGCGCAGGAATTTATCACCGAAATTAAGGTGGATATGTTCAACCACCAGGGTGCCCTGGCGAACCTGACGGCAGCGATCAACACGGCCTCGTCCAACATTCAGAGCCTGAATACGGAAGAAAAAGACGGCCGCGTGTACAGCGCCTTTATTCGTCTGACCGCCCGCGACCGCGTGCATCTGGCGAACATTATGCGCAAGATCCGCGTCATGCCGGACGTGATTAAAGTCACCCGAAACCGAAACTAGGTTTATGAATTCACAACGTTACGCGCGGATATGCGAAATGCTCGCCAGGCGTCAGCCTGACCTGACGGTCTGTATGGAACAGGTTCATAAACCGCATAACGTCTCTGCTATCGTTCGGACCGCAGATGCCGTCGGCGTGCATGAAGTGCACGCCGTCTGGCCGGATGGCCGTATGCGAAATACGGTCTCGGCGGCGGCAGGCAGCAACAGCTGGGTGTCTGTCAAACATCATCACACCATTGGCGAAGCCGTATCGCACCTGAAAGGACGCGGGATGCAGATCCTCGCGACCAACCTGTCCGCTAAAGCCGTAGATTTCCGCGAGATCGACTACACCCGCCCGACCTGCATTTTGATGGGCCAGGAGAAAACCGGGATCACGCAGGAAGCGCTGGATCTGGCGGATCGGGACATCATCATTCCAATGATCGGCATGGTCCAGTCTCTCAACGTCTCCGTGGCCTCCGCGCTCATTCTGTATGAAGCGCAGCGCCAGCGTCAGAACGCCGGCATGTACGAGCGTAGCAACAGCATGCTGCCGGAAGAGGAACAGCAGCGCCTGCTGTTCGAAGGCGGCTATCCGGTGCTGGCTCGCGTTGCGAAGCAGAAAAAATTGCCTTACCCCCACGTCAACGCGCAGGGCGAAATTGAAGCCGATGCCGAGTGGTGGGCCACCATGCAGTACGCCGGGTAAGCGATGAAAGGCCGCCTGCTGGATGCCATCCCGCTTAACAGCCTGACGGGCGTGGGCGCGGCGCAAAGCAACAAGCTGGCAAAAATTGGCCTGCACACGGTGCAGGATCTTCTGCTTCACCTCCCCCTGCGTTACGAAGACCGCACCCAGCTCTATAAGATTGGCGATCTCCTTCCCGCCATTTATGCCACCGTTGAAGGCGAAGTCCTGAACTGCAGCATTACGTTCGGCGGACGCCGGATGATGGCCTGCCAGATCAGCGACGGCACCGGCATCCTCACCATGCGTTTTTTCAACTTCAGCGCGGCGATGAAAAACAGCCTGGCGACGGGCCGCAGGGTGCTGGCCTATGGCGAAGCCAAACGCGGGAAATACGGCGCAGAGATGATCCACCCGGAGTACCGCGTGCAGGGCGATCTCAGCACGCCGGAGCTACAGGAAACGCTTACCCCGGTTTACCCGACGACGGAAGGCATCAAGCAGGCAACGCTGCGTAAGCTCACCGATCAGGCGCTGGAGCTGCTGGATACCTGCGCCATTACCGAACTGCTGCCGCCCGAGCTGGCGCAGGGCATGATGAGCCTGCCCGAGGCGCTGCGCACCCTGCACCGCCCGCCGCCAACGCTGCAGCTCAGCGACTTAGAAAGCGGCAAACACCCCGCCCAACGGCGTCTTATCCTTGAGGAATTACTGGCCCATAACCTGAGCATGCTGGCGCTACGCGCGGGCGCGCAGCGTTTCCACGCGCAGCCGTTAAGCCAGAATGATGCGCTCAAGGATAAGCTGCTGGCCTCGCTGCCGTTTAAGCCCACCGGTGCACAGGCGCGCGTCACCGCCGAGATTGAACGCGATATGGCGCTCGACGTACCGATGATGCGCCTGGTACAGGGCGACGTGGGCTCCGGTAAAACGCTGGTTGCGGCGCTGGCCGCCCTGCGCGCGATTGCCCACGGCAAACAGGTCGCTCTGATGGCACCCACAGAACTGCTGGCTGAACAGCATGCCAACAATTTCCGCGCCTGGTTCGCGCCGCTCGGAATTGAAGTCGGCTGGCTTGCGGGCAAGCAAAAAGGCAAAGCGCGCCTTGCGCAGCAGGAAGCCATCGCCAGCGGCCAGGTGCAGATGATTGTCGGCACGCACGCTATCTTCCAGGAGCAGGTGCAGTTTAACGGCCTTGCGCTGGTGATTATCGACGAACAGCACCGCTTCGGCGTGCACCAGCGCCTGGCGCTGTGGGAAAAAGGCCTGCAGCAGGGCTTCCATCCGCATCAGCTGATCATGACCGCCACGCCGATCCCGCGCACCCTGGCGATGACCGCCTACGCCGATCTGGATACCTCCACCATCGACGAGCTGCCCCCGGGCCGAACGCCGGTCACCACGGTCGCCATACCGGATACGCGCCGCAGCGATATCATCGACCGCGTGCGCAACGCCTGCACTCACGAAGGGCGTCAGGCCTACTGGGTTTGTACGCTGATCGAGGAGTCTGAACTGCTGGAAGCGCAGGCTGCCGAAGCCACGTGGGAAGAGCTGAAGCTGGCGCTGCCGGAGCTAAACGTGGGCCTGGTGCACGGCCGCATGAAGCCAGCAGAAAAACAGGCGGTGATGCAGTCGTTTAAGCAGGGGGAACTGCATTTGCTGGTCGCGACGACGGTGATTGAAGTGGGCGTGGACGTCCCCAACTCCAGCCTGATGATCATCGAGAACCCGGAGCGTCTCGGCCTTGCCCAGCTCCACCAGCTGCGCGGGCGCGTTGGCCGCGGTGCGGTAGCGTCCCACTGCGTGCTGCTCTACAAAGCGCCGCTCTCAAAAACCGCCCAGATGCGTTTGCAGGTGCTGCGCGACAGCAACGACGGTTTTGTGATTGCGCAAAAAGACCTGGAGATCCGCGGCCCGGGCGAACTACTGGGCACGCGTCAGACGGGTAATGCCGAATTCAAAGTGGCGGATTTGCTGCGCGATCAGGCCATGATCCCCGAGGTTCAGCGCCTCGCCCGCCATATTCATGAACGCTACCCCGAACAGGCGGCAGCGCTAATTGAGCGCTGGATGCCGGAAACCGAACGCTACTCCAACGCCTGATTCAGGCGAAAATCGGCAGCAACAGGTACAGCTTGATTACCAGCGCGTTGACGATATCAATAAAGAACGCTCCAACCATCGGGACTACCAGAAACGCCATGTGCGATGGCCCGAACCGTTCGGTGATCGCCTGCATGTTGGCAATAGCGGTTGGGGTCGCCCCCAGACCAAACCCGCAGTGACCCGCCGCCAGCACCGCCGCATCATAGTTTTTGCCCATCATGCGCCAGGTCACGAACATGGCGTACAGCGCCATAAACAGGGTCTGCACCGCCAGAATCGCCACCATCGGCAGCGCCAGCGAAGCCAGCTCCCACAGTTTGAGGCTCATCAGCGCCATCGCCAGGAACAGCGACAGGCAGACGTTGCCGAGCACCGATACCGCTCGTTCAAACACGCGGTAGAATCCCATCAGCGCCAGACCGTTGCTCAGGATCACCCCGATAAACAGCACGCAGACAAAGGTCGGTAGCTCAAACGCGGACCCCGCCAGCCATTGCGCAACTACTTTACCCACGGTCAGGCAAATGGCGATCATCGCAATGGTTTCAATCAATACCAGCGAGGTAATGCTGCGCCCGACGTCCGGCTTTTCGAACGCGGTCGGCACCATTTCATCGTCCGGCCTGCCGTCCGGCGTGGTGGAGTGTTTAACCAGATAACGGGCCACCGGGCCGCCAATCAGGCCGCCCAGCACCAGACCAAAGGTGGCGCACGCCATCGCCACTTCCGTTGCGTTTTCAAAGCCGTAGCGCTCAATAAACAGCTTGCTCCACGCCGCGCCGGTACCGTGACCACCCGAAAGGGTAATTGACCCCGCCAGCAGGCCCATCAGCGGATCCAGCCCCAGCAGCGTTGCCATGCCGATGCCGATCGCGTTTTGCATCAGCAGCAGCCCCACCACCACAATCAGGAATACCCCGAGTACCTTACCGCCTGCCCGCAGGCTCGCCAGATTAGCGTTCAGGCCAATGGTGGCAAAGAAGGCCAGCATCAGCGGGTCCTTCAGGGACATATCAAAATCGATTTCCCAGCCCATGCTTTTTTTCAGTATCAGCAGGGCCAGCGCTACCAGCAGGCCACCGGCGACAGGTTCAGGAATGGTGTATTTTTTCAGAAGGGAAACGCGGTGTACCAGCTTACGGCCAAGCAGTAAGACCAGCGTTGCGGCAACAAGTGTCGACAACGTATCGAGATGAATCATAGAAGGCTCCTGTTTTGCGCGTGTTCCATACACACGCGGCGTTATCCTGGGCCGGTTTACGCTCTTCATGAGCCCCCGGCGCGAAAAAGTGTAATTTTTTTTCCCGAGGCGTTGTAGAAAACCTGCTCACAACGGCAGATTTTCTTGCCTTTTTTTGCTGGCAATCGTTTGCTTTTACCAGGTGGTCAGATAAAATGCCCGCTTTTCCACCGTGGGATTGCCGCCGATGTCCGTTAACACCATAGAGTCGCCTGATGCGCAACCGATTGCGCAGAAGCAAAATAGCGAACTGATTTACCGCCTTGAAGATCGCCCGCCGCTGCCCCAGACGCTTTTCGCCGCCTGCCAGCATCTTCTGGCAATGTTTGTCGCGGTGATCACCCCGGCGCTGCTGATCTGCCAGGCGCTCGGCTTACCGGCGCAGGACACGCAGCACATCATCAGCATGTCTCTCTTCGCCTCCGGCGTGGCCTCGATTATTCAAATCAAAGCGTGGGGTCCGGTGGGGTCGGGATTATTGTCAATTCAGGGTACCAGCTTTAACTTCGTGGCGCCGCTGATCATGGGCGGTACGGCCCTGAAAACCGGCGGTGCGGATATCCCAACCATGATGGCGGCGCTGTTCGGCACGCTAATGCTGGCCAGCTGTACGGAGATGGTGATCTCCCGCGTCCTGCATCTGGCTCGCCGCGTTATTACTCCGCTGGTTTCCGGCGTGGTGGTGATGATTATCGGCCTGTCGCTGATCCAGGTGGGCCTCACCTCCATCGGCGGGGGCTATGCCGCCATGAGCGACCACACCTTCGGCGCGCCGAAAAACCTGCTGCTGGCGGGCGTGGTGCTGGCGATCATTATTCTGCTTAACCGCCAGCGTAACCCTTACCTGCGCGTGGCCTCGCTGGTGATCGCCATGGCGGCGGGCTACCTGCTGGCATGGGCGCTGGGCATGCTGCCGGAGACCGCCGCGCCAACCAACAGCGCGCTTATCACCGTCCCGACGCCGCTGTACTACGGTCTGGGCATTGACTGGGGCTTGCTCCTGCCGCTGATGCTGGTCTTTATGATCACCTCGCTGGAGACCATCGGCGATATCACCGCTACCTCTGACGTCTCCGAGCAGCCCGTTTCCGGCCCGCTGTACATGAAGCGCCTGAAAGGCGGCGTGCTGGCGAACGGCCTGAACTCGTTTGTCTCTGCAGTCTTCAACACCTTCCCGAACTCCTGCTTCGGTCAGAACAACGGCGTGATCCAACTGACCGGCGTGGCCAGCCGCTACGTCGGTTTTGTGGTGGCGCTGATGCTGATCGTCCTCGGCCTGTTCCCGGCGGTGAGCGGTTTTGTGCAGCACATCCCCGAGCCGGTGCTGGGCGGCGCAACGCTGGTGATGTTCGGAACTATCGCAGCATCCGGCGTGCGTATCGTCTCCCGCGAGCCGCTGAACCGCCGCGCGATCATGATTATCGCGCTGTCGCTGGCAGTCGGTCTGGGCGTGTCTCAGCAGCCGCTGATCCTGCAGTTTGCGCCGGACTGGGTGAAAAACCTGCTCTCTTCCGGCATTGCCGCAGGCGGCATCACCGCTATCGTGCTGAACCTCGTTTTCCCGCCTGAAAAGAACTGATCCCCTTCACGGCAGGCGGTCAATGCCTGCCGTGACACCTAATTACACCATTCCCGCCTTGAGGATTGCGCATAAATCGTGCATAACTCCCTTATGTGCGTTTTGCGGGATGGAAGACCATGAAATTTATTGGAAAGCTGCTCGTCTATCTTCTGGTAGCCCTGCTCATTGTGCTGCTGGCGTTCTACATTCTGCTCCAGACCCGCTGGGGCGCTGCTCAGGTCAGCAGCTGGGTGACGGTGAATACCGATTACGAACTCAGTTTCGACAAGATGAATCACCGCTTTTCGTCGCCTTCCCACCTCATTCTGGAAAACGTCACCTTCGGTCGGGACGGTAAACCCGCCACGCTGGTTGCCAAAAAAGTCGATATTGGCCTGAGCAGCCGCCAGATAACCGATCCGCTGCATATGGACACCATTACCCTGTTCGACGGCACGCTGAATCTCTCCCCACAGACCGCGCCGCTGCCTTTCCAGGCGGATCGCCTGCAGCTGAACAACATGGCCTTTAACAGCCCGAATACCGAGTGGGACCTGAGCGCGCAGAAGGTGACGGGCGGCGTCAGCCCATGGCAGCCGGAAGCAGGCAACGTTCTGGGGAAAAACGCGCAGATTCAGATGAGCGCAGGCTCGCTGACCCTCAACGGCGTACCGGCCACCAACGTGCTGATCGAGGGCCAGCTTAACGGCAAGGAAGTGGTGCTGAACACCATCGGAGCGGATATGGCTCGCGGCTCGCTCACCGGCTCCGCCCTGCGCAACGCCGACGGGAGCTGGATTATCGACACGATGCGCCTGAACGAGATCCGCCTGCAGAGTGATAAAACCCTGAGAGACTTCTTCGCGCCGCTGGCCACCCTTCCTTCCCTGCAAATAGGCCGTCTGGACGTGACCGACGCCCGCCTGCAGGGCCCGGACTGGGCGGTAACCGATCTCGATTTAAGCCTGCGCAACCTGACGCTGAGCAAAGGCGACTGGCAGAGCCAGGAAGGTCGCCTGTCCATGAACGCCAGCGAGTTTATCTACGGCTCGCTGCATCTGTTTGACCCGATCCTGAACGCGGAGTTTTCCCCGCAGGGCATGGCGCTGCGCCAGTTCACCTCCCGTTGGGAGGGCGGCATGGTGCGCACCTCCGGTAACTGGCTGCGCGACGGTAAAGCGCTGGTGCTGGACGATGTCGCCATCGCCGGTCTGGAGTACACCCTGCCACAGAACTGGAAAACGCTGTGGATGGAGCCGCTGCCGGAATGGCTGAACAGCGTCACGCTGCAAAAATTCGGCCTGAGCCGCAACCTGGTGATCGACATCGATCCCGCCTTCCCGTGGCAGATCACCTCGCTGGACGGCTACGGCGCCAACCTGCAGCTGGCGAAAGACCGCCAGTGGGGCGTGTGGGGCGGCAGCGCAACCCTGAACGGCGCGGCGGCAACCTTCAACCGCGTGGACGTGCGCCGTCCGTCGCTGGCGCTGAATGCGAACGCCGCCACGGTGAACATTACCGACCTGAGCGCGTTTACCGAGAAAGGCATTCTGGAAGCAACGGCGACGGTTTCACAGCTTCCGCAGCGGCAAACCACGGTGAGCCTGAACGGTCGCGGCGTGCCGCTCAACGTGCTGCAACAGTGGGGCTGGCCTGCGCTGCCGATTACGGGCGACGGCAATATTCAGCTCACCGCCAGCGGCAGCGTGCAGGCCAGCGCACCGTTGAAGCCGACGGTGAACGGCAAGCTGAGCGCGGTGAATATGGATAAACAGCAGGTAGAGCAGACGATGACGGGCGGCGTGGTGTCGGCGATGGCGCCGGCACAGTAAAAAGCCGGGTGGCGGCTTCGCCTTACCCGGCCTACGAGGTTTTGGTTCCCTCTCCCCGTAGAAGACAGACCGCCTGATTACCGTAGGCCCGGTAAGCGAAGCGCCACCGGGCATTTTTCAAGCTCAGAAGTGAACCACCACCTCATTCCCCTCCGCTTTCACCACCACGCCCCACTCGCTGCCCGCGTGTGAACCGCCTTTCACGCCGCCCACCTTCTGCACGTTGCGCAAGCATACCGACCAGTTTTGCGCCTCGCCCGCGCCGGACAGGGTCACAACGTCGCCCTCTCGCGACGCCTTCAGCGTAAATGCCACTGAACCGTCCGCCGCAGGCACTTCGCTCACCGCCGATGCGCCATCCTCCAGGTTAAACAGCTGGAAGGCCGTCCCCTCGTTCCACGCATAGTCTGGTTTCTGGCTGTTATTGCCCAGCGCCAGCAGGGTGTTATCGCGCACATAGACCGGCAGGCTCCGGAAATCATGCTTTTGCTTGTGCCAGCGGCTGCCCTGAATTTCGTCGTTATGCCACAGGTGCGTCCAGCGCCCTTCCGGCAGCCAGAACTGCACGTCGCCCGCCTCGGAGAACACCGGTGCCACCATCACCGCATCCCCCAGCATGTACTGGCGGTCGAGATAATCGCACGCCGGATCGTCCGGGAACTCCAGCATCATCGCCCGCAGCATCGGCGTACCGCACTCGCGCGCCAGCGCCGCCTGACGATACAGATACGGCATCATCCGGCACTTCAGCTGCGTAAAGTGGCGCACCACGTCGCAGGACTCCTCATCGTACGCCCACGGCACGCGGTAAGATTTACTGCCGTGCAGGCGGCTGTGGCTGGATAAAAGCCCGAACGCGCACCAGCGTTTGTAAACGTGCGCCGGGGCGGTGTTTTCGAATCCGCCGATATCGTGGCTCCAGAATCCGAAGCCGGAGAGGCCAATCGACAGCCCGCCGCGCAGGCTTTCGGCCATCGACTCGTAGTTGGCGTAGCAGTCGCCGCCCCAGTGCACCGGAAACTGCTGCGCGCCCACGGACGCCGAGCGGGCAAACAGCACCGCCTCTTCTTCGCCCACCGTCTCTTTCAGCACGTTCCATACCAGCTCGTTATAGATATAGGCGTAGTGGTTATGCATCTTCTGCGGTTCGGATCCGTCAAACCACTGCACGTCCGTCGGGATGCGCTCGCCAAAGTCGGTCTTAAAGCAGTCGACGCCGATGTCCACCAGGCCTTTCAGCCTGTCGGCATACCACCGGCACGCTTCCGGGTTAGTGAAGTCATAAATTGCCAGCCCCGGCTGCCACTTGTCCCACTGCCACAGAGAGCCGTCCGGGCGCCTGAGCAGGTAGCCCTTCTCCTTCAGCTCCTGGAATACCGGCGACTTCTGGCCGATGTACGGGTTAATCCACACGCAGACCTTCAGCCCTTTCTCCTTCAGGCGGCGGATCATTCCTTCAGGGTCCGGGAAGGTCACCGGGTCCCACTCGAAGTCGCACCACTGGAAGGCCTTCATCCAGAAGCAGTCGAAGTGGAAGACGTGCAGCGGCAGGTCGCGCTCGGCCATGCCGTCAATAAAGCTGTTAACCGTCGCTTCATCGTAGTTGGTGGTGAACGAGGTGGTGAGCCACAGGCCGAACGACCACGCGGGCGGCAGCGCCGGACGTCCGGTAAAGCGCGTGTAGCGGTTGAGCACCTCTTTCGGCGTCGGGCCGTCGATCACGAAGTACTCCAGATACTCCCCTTCGACGCTAAACTGCACTTTAGAGACTTTCTCGGACCCCACTTCGAACGAGACGTTTTCCGGGTGATTCACCAGCACGCCGTAGCCGCGGTTGGTCAGGTAGAACGGGATGTTTTTGTAAGACTGCTCGGTGCTGGTGCCGCCGTCGCGGTTCCACGTTTCGACCGTCTGGCCGTTGCGCACCAGGGCGGTGAAGCGCTCGCCCAGGCCGTAGACCGTTTCCCCCACGCCGAGGTCGAGACGTTCAAACACATAGTTGCGGTCGGTGTTGGTATCCTGCACGTAGCCGTTGTTTTTCAGCTGGCTGCCGGTAATGCGCTGGCCGTTGCGCAGGAAGTCCAGCGCCCAGAACTCGCCTTTGGTAACGCGTACGCTGACGCTGCCGCTTTTCAGCTCGGCAAATTCCGCGTTGTTTTCAATCTCGACCTTCACGTCTTTCAGCACGTTCAGCGGATAGTGCGGGCCGTTGTTCAGCGCGCCCTGAAAGTGCTCGATGCGCACCCCGACAATCCCCTCCTGCGGGGCAAACAGGCGCACCGTGAACAAGAGCGTGTCGAGCTGCCAGGTGCGCTCGCGCACGTCGCGCGGCGCAACAAACACCACCAGGTCATTGCCCTGCTGCTCCACGTCGAACACCTGAACCGGATAGGTTACGTTCAGGCCCGGTTGAATAAGCCAGTTTCCATCACTGATTTTCATGCTTTCGTCCTCTTAGTTCTGCAATTCTTTGCTGACCGGCAGGTTTTCAAACGCCTGCTGATTGCGGCGCGCGCCATGCGCCAGCTCGCCCAGGATTTTGGTCAGGAAGGGGGTTTTCAGCGTGTAGTAGCGTTTGGCGATAATGGCGCTCAGCACGTAGCAGACCGCCGGGGCCAGGGTAAACAGGCCGATAATGATGCTGATGGTCGCGCTGTTCTGGGTTTTGGCCGCCGCGTCGTAGCCGCCGCCTGCCAGCATCCAGCCGATCATCGCCCCGCCCAGCGCCAGGCCGAGCTTCAGCACGAACAGCGTGCCGGCAAAGCTGATCCCGGTCAGGCGCTTGCCGTTGGTCCATTCGCCGTAGTCGACGGTATCGGACATCATTACCCACTGAATCGGCGTCACCAGCTGGTGCAGCACGCCGATGACGAAGATAAAGGCGAACATCACCACGGTGGCATGCATCGGCACGAAGAACATCGCCACGCTCACCACCGCCAGCGCGGCGTTGGTCCACCAGAAGATGCTGACCTTACACTTCCAGTCGGTGAGCGGTTTCGCCAGCGCGGAGCCGATCAGGTTGCCGACGCAGTAGGTGGTGAGGAACGCGACGAACACTTCCGGCGAGCCCATGATCCAGGTGCAGTAGTACATCATCGCGCCGCCGCGCACGCAGACGGCGAGGATGTTGAGGATGGTGAGCACGCCAACGATGCGCCACTGGTCGTTGTGCCAGATGTCGCGCAGGTCTTCCCGCATCGAAGTGGTGCTCGGCGGCACCTGGATGCGCTCTTTGGTGGTGAAGAAGCAGAACGCCAGCATCAGGAACGCGACCACCGACAGTACGGCGATACCGCCCTGGAAGCCGAACGCCTTATCGTCGCCGCCGATCAGGTTCACCAGCGGCATCATCAGCACCGTGGAGAGCATGCCGCCCGCGGTCGCCAGCACGAAGCGCCAGGACTGAAGGGAGATACGCTGCGTTGGGTCGTTGGTGATCACCCCGCCCAATGCGCAGTACGGGATGTTGACCACGGTGTAGAGCAGGGTCAGCAGGGTGTAGGTAATAGCGGCGTAAACCATTTTGCCGTTGAGGCTGAGGTCCGGCGTGGTGTAGGCCAGCACGCAGACGATGCCGAAAGGAATGGCGCCGAACAAAATCCACGGGCGGAACTTGCCCCAGCGGCTGCGGGTGCGGTCGGCAATCAGCCCCATACACGGGTCTGAGATTGCATCCAGCGCACGGGCCAGCAGGAACATGGTGCCGACAAAGCCGGCGGGAATGCCGAAAATATCGGTGTAGAAAAACATCATGTACAACATGACGTTATCAAAAATGATGTGGCTGGCGGCATCTCCCATGCCGTAGCCAATCTTCTCTTTTACTGACAATACTTCGCTCATATTTTATTCATCCTTCACGCGGTAGGGGGCGCTGAGACCGGTTGCATTGGTTTTAAACCATTGTTTCATGAGCGGGTATTGCGTTTTCTGGTTAGCAGATTACGTTTCTTGTTTTTTGTGATCGCGGTAAATATTGGAGAGCACGAATGGCTAACGTGAGGATTTTCTTAGGAATTAACTGAAACAGGGGGGTACAGGTCAAAAGAGAAGTGAAAAAAGTGTGTCGGGGTATGTGGTAAATGCCTGAAAGTAGCTATAATGCGCCCCGCCTCCATGTAGCAATGCAGGCGCGGAAGATCGTCATCTCCGGTGAGGTGGCTGGACTTCAAATCCAGTTGGGGACGCCAGCGTTCCCGGGCAGGTTCGACTCCTGTGATCTTCCGCCAAAAATGCAAAACACCAACAATCCAATAATCCTAATCACCTTTTATTTCTTGAAAAATAAGGTTGTGAAATGGAACTATCCTCCCCTGATTTCTCTAAAATTAGATACAATTTAAATAACTTTATTGATGTTCTAGAGGGTATCGAAGAAACATTACCTACGATTAGAAGGAATCTTTATAGAGATTTTAAGGAAAAAGAAAAACAATCAGACGAATTCATTTTAGCGCACTCATATCAGCGAGAGTATGATGAAGAAGGTACATTAATAAAATATAAAATGCCTTTTGAAAAGCAAAGGGAATTATATTTCCTAATGCGTTCCGTCCATAAATCATTAAAAACAGCGAGAGCAATTCCATCAAGTTTCCTAGTATCTATCGTAAGCGAGTATGATGCATATCTCGGAGTGCTATTAAAAGAAATCTATCTTTCTAAACCTGAAATAATAAACTCTCTAGAGAAGAACCTTACATTTAATGAGATTATGGAGTTTGGAAGCATTGATAAGATAAAAGATTTTGTAATTGAAAAGGATATTGAAACAACTTTAAGAAAAAGTCATTTAGAACAATTATTAAGTTTGGAAAAAAAATTCTCGATTCCATTAACTAAAGGATTAAC